>JBIKZO010000104.1:0-5233 GCA_044354675.1 Ilumatobacteraceae bacterium
CGCAGACGAATTACTTCTGCAGCAATCGTGCTACTCGGCCTTGTCGTGCTTGTTGCTGGCGGCTAGAACTAAAAAGCCGGCGGCTAGAAGTAGATAATTTTTTCGGCTGATGCTTCTGCTGCATCTAAATCATCGGTGTATGCACCTGTTGACAAGTATTTCCAGCCACCATCACACACGATAAACACAATCGTGCCTTCTTCGATCTCGCTTGCAACCTTGAGAGCTCCTGCAAGTGAAGCTCCGGCGGAGATGCCACCGAAGACACCACACTCGCGCACCATACGCCGCGTCATTTCAATACTTTCGCGAGGCCGCACAACGCGCTTACGATCCAGCACGTCAATGCCGTGCCAGTTTTCAAAAATCGGTGGAATATATCCGTCGTCAAGATTGCGCAAGCCCTCAACGCGCTCACCCAGCGGTGGCTCTACAGCAATGATTTGAATTTCAGAGTTTCGTTCTTTCAAATACCGACCAACGCCCATCAGTGTGCCACTAGTGCCGAGGCCGGCAACGAAGTGAGTGATCTCTGGACAGTCGCGCAAAATTTCTGGGCCTGTGCCTTCATAATGTGCGCGAGGGTTTGCATCGTTTTGATATTGGTGCATGAAGCACCATTCGGGATGCTCAAGAGCCAATGCTTCGGCGCGCTTGACCGCACCATTTGATCCTTCTCCACCTGGCGTGAGAATAATTTCGGCACCGAAGACTTCAAGCATCTGACGACGCTCGATTGACACACTCTCTGGCATCAAGATCGTGATTGGATTTCCCTTGATCGCTGCAATCGCAGCAAGTGCGATGCCAGTGTTGCCAGATGATGGCTCCATGATCCGCTGACCAGGAACAAGTGCGCCTTCTTTGATTGCCTGATCAATCATTGACAATGCGATGCGATCTTTCACTGATCCAAATGGATTTTGGTTTTCCAATTTGGCCAAGATTCGCACGCCAGGTTTCGGAGATAATTTGCTGACGTCAACCAACGGCGTGTTGCCGATGAGATCCAGAATGCTTTCAAGAGGCACCATAAACGTCTCCGAGCCAGCGTGAGCCAGATTTGAGTGATTTGAACGACTAGCGATTGTTGACCGCATTGGTCATAATTGTACCGAGCCCGTTAGGACTCTGCACAGCAAGGCCAAGAGCCTTCTGACACCTGTATTACGACACTTGGATTGGTGTCTCGGTAATCACTTCGTTGATGATGCGGAAATTGCGCGGCTCTGGCACTCCCCGCTTGAGGGTCACGATCATGTACTGCCAGGTGGGGTCAGGCGCCTGAGCCACATCAGTACCACTTGGATAGGCCTCGGTATGGGTGTGACTGTGAATCACGCCGATTACTTCAAGACCCGAGTTCTCGGCTTCTCGTTCAATGATCAGATGCTCGCGAGCATTGATGGTGTACACCCGAGCCGACTTGGCTGTGTTTTCTGTTGGATGAAACTCGAGCACCGTGTTGGTTGCACCCGACCCAACAAGAAGCCCACATGCTTCTTCGGGGTAACACGCAATGGCATGCTCGCCAATCTGCTGCATGATCGCTGCCGAAACATGAAGTGGTCGCGTCGAATCACTGCTCATACGCATTTCAGGCTACCCGTATGATGAAACAACAAGATGAATCACACATTATGAAGAACCCTGAAGACCCAGAGAACAACAGGCTGCTTGCGAGCAACCGAAAAGCACGCCACGACTATGACGTTATTGACGTCGTCGAGGCTGGCATTGTGCTGCTCGGAAGCGAGGTCAAGAGCATCAGATCTGGTGAAGTGCAAATTGCCGATGCTTACGCCCATGCAAGCAACGGCGAAATGTGGCTTGACGGCATGCACATCGGTGCATACGCATTTGCAAACGGTTCAGATGCACACGACCCCACTCGCCGGCGCAAGTTGCTGATGCACAAAGAACAGATTCGCCGACTGCAAGACCGCATTGCCCAAGAGCGGCTCACACTTGTGCCACTCGAATTGCGTCTTTCAAAAGGCCGAGTCAAAGTTGAGCTTGCGCTAGCCAAGGGCCGACAAAAAGCCGACCGCCGTCAAGCGATTGCCAAAAAAGAATCAGAACTCGAAATGCGCCGCGAAGCCGGACGCAACCGCAGACAAGCACAGCAGTAGTCAAGTTCGCACACCCCCGCCGTACACTGAAGCCGTTACGAAAGTTCAATGGGGCTGACAGGTTTCGACGTCAGTGTCGCTGGGCGATCGTGCGACCCGAGTTGCTCAGACTCGTAAAACGGGGCAAAAAAACAACTGCCAACAAGCAGTTCGCTCTCGCCGCCTAATTCGTTAGGGGGTAGAGAGCAATCGTGAGCCGCAAGGTCGCACGGGGCCAATTCACCGCAGCCTGGCAACAGAAGCGGGGAATGACATTGGGAAAGACCGATGACGTTGGGAAAGACCAATGGCCGAACGGAAAGACGTTCCGCGGATAAACATTTCGGTGTTTGTCAGCCGACCCGCCGGTGTTGCTGCGTAGCGACAATGTTGGGAATGGTCGTATCACGGGCGTTCAACGGCTGATGGACGGGGGTTCGATTCCCCCCAGCTCCACTAGTTGTATTACGGGTTAATGCATTGACCTAACTTGTATGGTGGCGTCATGCATTCATCCGAAATTCCGGTTGCGCACACACCATCTGGTGGTTATGGCGCAACCTTTCCCCCGCTGATTCTTGGCGATTGCACCGAACCACTTGTTGCAGGCGCACCGGACCTGCGAGGTATCTGGATAGCAGTGAGTGCAACTCGCGGCGGCGCGCAAGTGCCACCTGACGATCGTTTGATGTCATACACCGAGCGAATTGAGCAGTGTGGTAATCGAATCGTTGACTGTGGCGGAGGAACGATCGCTGATTGTCGCGCAGATGGCACTGAAGAAAATGGCGTGCACGACGTTTCCGTTTTTGATTACACAACACCAATTCACGTTGTGGCAAGTTATGAGGACTCAGTATTTGTCTTGCGCCCAGTCGGCATGTCAGGAATCGAAGTCACTCGCCACCTTGATAACAATGGAAACATGATTTGGCAGCGCCCAGACATGGGAGGGGTTCGCGTCGTTTTACAACGAGTTCCGACTAGCTAAAGCACCAACCAGAATCACTCACCCACCCAGGGCGATGGATTTTCTACAAAATCGGGTTTGCTAGTCGTTCAGCACGCGGCATCGTTGCTAAATATTCTTCAAGATTTTCTGGAAATCCAGGAGCTCGTAGTTCTGTGCCACATGCAGCTTCTAATAATTGTGCAACCATCGGACTCCCTGCCGAGCCACCGTACTCATCTCGTGCTCGGATGTTGAGTTGCTCAACAAGTGTTGCAATTTCAAGTGGTACATCAAACTTGCGGCCAAGTTGAGTAGCGAAACCTAAATCCTTGCACGATAAGTCAAGAGAGAAACCAATGTCGTAACTACCACTCAAAATTGTTGTGCTTTCGGTTTCGTGAATGAAACTGTTTCCCGAACTTGCCTTAATTACTTCCCATGCCAAACGCAGATCGATGCCGCCCTTGGCAGCCAACATGTAGGCCTCTGCAGTCGCTGCAATATGAATGAACGCCAGCATGTTTGTAATTACTTTGATAATTGCCGCTTTACCAAGATCGCCAATGTAAAAAACTCGACCTCCCATTGCCGCAAACGCCTTGGTGTGATTGCTATAAATTTGCTGATCACCCCCAACCAAAATAGTGATTGTCGCAGACTCCGCGTTGTGCGCACCCCCTGTGACAGGAGCTTCCAAGGTTGCAATGCCTTTCTCGGCAAGTATTTTGGCGAGGCGTTGCAGTTCGTGCAAGTCGTTAGTGCTCATGTCAACCCACGTGCTGCCTGGGTGAAATCCGTGTACAAGTCCGTCTGCGCCAGTGACAACTTGAGTGATTGCCTTCACCGATGGCAGGCAAGTAAAAACCGTTTCGCATACTGATGCAACTTCGCGCGGGGATGACGCGCCTGTTGCGCCAATTTGTACAAGTCGATCTACCGCCGACACATCAAGATCGAAAACTGTGACATCAAACCCAGCAGAAATCAGATTCGTTGCTAAGTGGCGCCCAATGTTTCCAATACCGACAAACCCAATTTTCATACCGATGAACCTAGTTTTACTGCCTCCAATCAATGCAATTCATCTACGATGAAAGGCCTGATGAAGTTTGCACCAATCTCTGATCGCCTCACGGGGCTAGGCGCAGCCAAATGGGCGGTGCATTCAGAGTCGCTTCGTCGTGCAGCGCTCGGACAACCAATCATCGTGTTGTCGATTGGCGAGCCAGATTTGCCACCACCCGCAAAGGTCCTTGACCAAGCCAGCAACTCGATGCGTAGCGGTCGCACTCGTTATGCAGCCGGACAGGGTGAGCCAGAAGCGCTCCTCGCAATTGCAAATCATCTCAGCAAGCGTTCGGGCAATCCCGTCACCCCCGAAGAAGTTCTGTACACAGCGGGCACCCAAAATGGTTTGTGCACTGCCCTCTTCACGCTCGTAGAGGCTGGCGACGAAGTGCTCGTTCCCGATCCGTATTACGCGACATATGAAGGATTGGTGGCTGCATCAGGTGCAACGTTTGTTGCTGTACCAACTTCTCCAGACAACGGATTTCACGTCACAGCCTCGGCCATTGAAGCCGCAATCACACCGCGCACCAAAGTATTGCTGCTCAATAATCCAAGTAACCCAACTGGTGCAGTGCTGTCTGTAGAAGAAATCGATGCGATTGGCGAAGTATGCGAGCGCCACGATCTGTGGATTATCTGCGATGAGGTGTACGCCGACATGACATTTGATGGCACGTTCTGCTCACCGTTTGACAGACCACACCTACGCCCTCGCACACTGAGTGTTTCATCCATCTCCAAGTCGCATGCACTACCCGGTTTTCGTGCTGGCTGGGTTGCATGCCCTGCCGAAGTGACTCCACGACTCATCCTCGTTGCCGAAGCAATGCTCTTCGGCTCACAACCATTCATCGAAGACGCACTTGCAGTTGCATTAAACGAAACGCACCCAGAGGTTGAGCGCATGCGCGCTGCATACAAAGAACGTGCAACTGTGTTAGTCAACGCATTTGCAGACTCAACATCGGTTTTGGCGCGCCTCCCAGAGGGCGGAATGTTTATCATGCTCGACATTCGAAAAACTGGTTTAACCGGCGAGCAGTTTGCATGGCGATTACTTGATGAAGAAAATGTGGGCGCGATGCCTGGCGAAAGTTTT
>JBIKZO010000144.1:0-2817 GCA_044354675.1 Ilumatobacteraceae bacterium
CAGCGCCGCGGTGTTTGCACGCGCGTATTCACCACCACACCTAAAAAGCCAAACTCGGCTTTGCGCAAAGTAGCTCGTGTTCGTTTGACGAGCGGTGTCGAAATTACTGCTTACATTCCAGGTGAGGGTCACAACTTGCAAGAGCACTCCATCGTGCTTGTGCGCGGCGGTCGTGTTCGTGACTTGCCAGGTGTTCGTTACAAAGTTATCCGTGGAGCTCTCGACGCTGCCGGTGTAAAAGATCGCAAACAATCCCGCAGTCGCTACGGCGCCAAGAAGAAGTAAGAAAGAACTCGGTATTTAACATGTCACGTAAAGGTCCAGCAACGCGTCGCGAAATGTCACCAGATCCGGTGTACCGCTCACTCTTGGTAACTCAGCTCGTCAACAAAGTGATGTTGCACGGCAAGAAGTCGACAGCAGAATCAATCGTTTATGAAGCAATGAAGGCAATCGAAATCAAGACTGGCACTGAGCCACTCTCCACCTTGAAGCGCGCAATCGACAACGTCAAGCCACCACTTGAAGTTCGTTCACGCCGCGTCGGTGGTGCCACATACCAAGTTCCTGTTGAAGTGCGTCCACGCCGTGCAACCACGCTGTCCATTCGTTGGGTAGTCGAGTACGCACGCGGTCGTCGTGAAAAAACAATGGCAGAGTGTCTCGCAGCAGAGATTCTTGATGCGTCCAACGGTTTGGGTGTGTCGATGAAGAAGCGTGACGACATGCAAAAGATGGCCGAGTCGAACAAAGCATTTGCTCACTACCGCTGGTAGTCGCCAAAGAAATTCGAGAAAGAACCCCCTATGGCACAGCGTGAATATCCACTTGAGCGTTATCGCAACATCGGCATCATGGCCCACATCGATGCTGGTAAAACAACAACGACAGAGCGCGTGTTGTACTACACCGGAAAGACATACAAGATCGGTGAAGTGCACGAAGGTGGCGCAGTTATGGACCACATGGTTCAAGAACAAGAGCGCGGAATCACCATTACGTCTGCTGCAACAACTGCGTTTTGGCGCAACCATCGCATCAACATCATTGACACACCTGGTCACGTGGACTTCACGATTGAAGTGGAGCGCTCTTTGCGCGTGCTCGACGGTGCAGTTGCAGTATTCGACTCGGTTGCTGGTGTAGAGCCACAGACCGAAACCGTGTGGCGCCAAGCCAACAAATACAACGTGCCTCGTATGTGTTTCATCAACAAGATGGACCGCACAGGTGCCAACTTTTACCGCACACTCGACATGATCAAAGATCGCCTCGCTGCAGTGCCTGCCGTTATTCAGTTGCCATACGGTGCTGAGGGCAACTACAAGGGCATCATCGACATCGTCAAAATGAAGGCTGTTGTTTGGGACGGCGACGAAAAAGATTCAACATACGGTGACGTCGAAATTCCAGCCGAATACATGGACAAGGCAAAGCAGTACCGAGCCGAATTGCTCGACTTGGTCGCCAGCGAAGACGAAGCGTTGATGGAGACGTATCTCGCAACCGACGATCTGCCAGAAGCAGATTTGCGCATCGGCATCCGCAAGGGAACACTCGCATTTTCATTCGTTCCAATCTTGTGTGGTTCGGCATTTAAAAACAAGGGCGTGCAGCAAATGCTCGACGCTGTTGTTGATTACATGCCAAGCCCGCTCGACATTCCGCCAACACCTGGTCTCAAGCCAGACAGCGACGAAGCAATTACTCGTGAAGCCAACGAAACTGCACCTTTCTCGGCACTTGCATTCAAAATTGTTGCCGATCCATTCGGTCGACTCACATACTTCCGCGTCTATTCGGGTTCAATCTCGAAGGGCGACGAGGTTTACAACTCGACAAAAGAAAAGCGTGAGCGCATCGGCCGTTTGTTGTTGATGCATGCAAACCAACGCGAAGACATCGATACCGCAATGGCGGGTGACATCGTTGCCGGTCTCGGTTTGAAAGAAGTAACCACCGGAGACACTCTGTGCGACCGTGGCAACCCGATCATTCTTGAGCGCATGATTTTCCCAGAGCCAGTTATTCACGTTGCGATCGAACCAAAGACAAAGGTTGACCAAGACAAGCTGGGCAAAGCGCTCAAGTCATTGTCGGACGAAGACCCAACGTTCCGTGTTCGCACCGACGAAGAAACTGCTCAGACCGTAATTTCGGGAATGGGTGAGTTGCACTTGGAAATTCTCGTCGACCGCATGCAACGCGAGTTTGGTGTTGATGCAACTGTTGGTAAGCCACAGGTTGCATACCGCGAAACAGTGACCAAAAAAGTTGAGACCGTTGAATACCGACACATCAAGCAGTCGGGTGGTTCTGGTCAGTTCGCAGTTGTCAAGATCGACCTCGAGTCGTCGGGCATCGGTGGCGGTTACCAATTCGTTGATGACATCACGGGTGGACGTATTCCGCGCGAATACATTCAGCCGGTCAACCAGGGCATTCAGTCGGCTCTCGACAACGGCGTTCTTGCGGGTTACCCAACGGTCGACGTCAAAGTGACCTTGGTCGACGGCGCATACCACGACGTGGACTCAAGCGAAATGGCGTTCAAAATCGCTGGTCAAATGGTGTTCAAAAAGGCAGCCCAGATGGCAAAGCCGATCTTGCTCGAGCCAATTATGGCCGTGGAAGTAGTGACCCCAGATGACTACATGGGCGACGTAATGGGCGATTTGTCCAGCCGCCGCGGACGCATCGAAGGCATGGAGGCCAACGGAAACGCGCAGAACATCAAGTCGCAGGTGCCACTTTCCGAAATGTTCGGATACAGTACAGACCTGCGTTCGCGCACTCAGGGTCGTGCTACTTACACGA
>JBIKZO010000022.1:0-16777 GCA_044354675.1 Ilumatobacteraceae bacterium
TCGAATCTTCGGGTGGCCGCAGCCAGCAGGGTCAGTTGCGCAACATGGCGCGCCCTCTTGCTCCATCGCAGCAATATCGCAGCGCTGCCCAACGTACTTCGCGCCCACAACCATCGCGCCCACAACAAGGTGCATTGAGCAACCTCACGGGCGCATTGATTCGTCCAGAAGGTGTGCGTCATCATCGTGCTCCAGCAATGTTGAACCCGCAGGCCATGGTGCGCCAGCGCCGCCAAAACTTGGTAGTTGGCATGGCGGTCGTTACTGGTATCTCGTTGTTCCTGGCATTCACCACCGGGTCGAGCGCATTTGTGTATCTCTTTACGGTGAGCCTGCTTGCCTTGTGCGGTTACTGCTACGTGTTGGTGCAGTTGCGCATCAAGCGCGAAAACGAGCGGTACCTGCGTCAGTTTCGACGCGTCGCCTAAAGCCGCTGCCCGCTAGGGTTTGCTAGGAAATAGGGGCTGTAGCTCAGTTGGCAGAGCGGTACGTTCGCAATGTACAGGCCAGGGGTTCAATTCCCCTCAGCTCCACGCCAACGGCGACATAACACGAACAGGGGAACAACAAGTGGCACTCAGTTGGACAGAAGCGAACGCAGCAGTAACTGCACCAGGACAAATCTTTGAACTCATCGACGCTGAAGTGATGGGCGTCAAGACACAAATTTTTAAGAATGCACCACCACACCTCGGATTAGTTTTTGCTGGCGCACGAGGCCACGGTGACAAAACATTTTTGGTCTACGAAGGCGAGACATGGTCGTTTGCAAAGGCGATGGATCATGTTGATGCACTTGCAGCGCTACTTGTGAATACCTATGGCGTGAAAAAAGGCGACCGCGTGGCAGTTGCGATGCGCAACTATCCAGAATGGGTGATCTCATTTGCTGCAATTATTTCGGCGGGCGCAGTCAACGTGTCGATGAACTCGTGGTGGACAGAAGACGAAATGAATTTCGCACTCGAAGATTCTGGTGCGACCGTGTACATCTGTGACGAAGAGCGCTACGCAGTTGGTGCCCCAACGTGTGCCAAGCACGGAATCAAAGTGCTTGTAGTGCGCACCGACAAACCAATGCCTGCAGGCGTTGACAAGTGGGACGAAGTCCTGCCACTTGGTGCCGCGCATCCAGGCGCAGAGATCAACCCCGACGATGATGCAACGATTTTGTATACATCAGGCACAACCGGCCGACCAAAGGGTGCAGTGTCGACACATCGCGCGATCGTGTCGTCATTGATGGGCTTCTCGTCGCGTAATTCAGTGCTTACGCTCTCAGGTACAAAACTCAAAGAGGTAACAGGGCCCGAGATTCCAACATCGTTTATTTTGATCGTGCCACTGTTTCACGTAACGGGTTGTGTGCCCGTGATGATGAGCTGCTTTATTGCCGGCCTCAAACTTGCAATCATGTACAAGTGGGATGCCGAAAAGGCTCTCGAAATGATTGAGCGCGAACAGATCACCAACTTTGTTGGTGTGCCAACGCAGAGTTGGGACTTGGTCAACTCGCCAGCCTTCGACAAGTACGACACATCAAGCCTTCGTGCTGTGGGCGGCGGCGGTGCACCATCGCCAACAAGCCTCGTGGGCAAGGTCAATGACAAAGTGAAAAACGGAAGTCCACAATTGGGTTACGGCATGACCGAGACCAATGCATTTGGTCCTGGCATCACCGGTTCTGATTACTTGGCTCACCCAACTTCGACTGGTCGTGCAGTGTTGCCAATGCGCGTAGAAATTCGTGACGAGAATCTCAAGCCAGTGCCAGTTGGCAAGTCTGGTGAGATCTGGTTCTTTGGACCGATGTTGATTCGCGGCTACTGGAACCGTCCAGATGCAACAAAGGAAACAATTGTTGACGGCTGGTTGCGCTCGGGAGACTTGGGTCGACTTGATGAGGATGGATTTGTCTATGTGGAAGATCGCGTCAAAGACATGATCTTGCGCGCAGGCGAAAACATTTATGGCGCAGAGGTTGAAAGCGCAATTTATGAGCATCCGGCCATTCACGAAGCCGCAGTATTTGGTGTGCCACACGAACGACTTGGTGAAGAAGTTGCTGTTGCGATTTATCCAAACGACAACATGACAATTACTGCTGAAGAACTGTGGGCATTTCTTGATAACAAGATTGCCAAGTTCAAGATTCCTACGCAGGTTGTGATCATCAATGAGCCTTTGCCGCGCAACGCTGCAGGCAAGTTTTTGAAGCGCGACTTGCAGCAACAGATCGTTAAAGGAACCCTCGTTCCAACAAAACGATAGTTATTGCTCAATAGGCAGTTGCACAGGCAAATACCGGCTTCTCTCCGGTCGCCCATAGCAACTAGTGTCTTGTCACGTGCCACCAATTGATCTGACCCGTGACGGCGGGGTGCGATACGACGTAGTTGCAATCGGAAACGCGTTGGTAGACGTGATTGCTGCAGTTGAAGACCAGTTTTTGGATGTCGAGCAGGTCGTAAAGGGATCGATGACGTTGGTGGATGCCGAGCGCTCGGCGCACCTGTATTCGCGTATCACCAAACCAACACAAACGAGTGGTGGTTCGGCAGCCAACACTGCGTACGGACTTGCGAGTCTCGGTGGGCGAGCGGGATTCATTGGCAAGATTGCCGAAGACGATTTGGGTCGCGTATTTGGCAACGACATGAAGACGGTCGGTGTTGGGTTTCACCCTGGAGCGACGTCGACAACTGAACCAACAGGTCGTTGCATCATTGCAGTCACCCCTGACGGTCAGCGTTCAATGAGCACATTCTTGGGTGCTGCAAGTTTGCTTGATCCTGCAGATATTTCACGTGAAGCAGTTGCATCTGGCGCCGTGTTGTTTCTTGAGGGTTACTTGTTTGATCGTGATCTGGCAAAAGAAGCATTTCGCACCGCATCAAAATACGCGCATGAGGCTGGACGCAAAGTTTCACTGACTCTTTCTGACTCGTTTTGTGTTGACCGCCACCGCAGTGACTTCATGGCGCTCATCAAGAACGACATTGATATTTTGTTTTGCAATGAATTTGAGTTGCAGTCGCTCTACCAAACAAGTTCGTATGAAGAAGCGCTCGAAAAGCTGCGCCACGATTGCGAGTTTGGCGCCGTTACTCGCGACAAGCGCGGCTCGGTTGTAATCAACGGTGACGATGTTGTGCACATTGAGCCAGAACCTGTAGATCAAGTAGTGGACGCAACTGGTGCGGGCGACATGTATGCGGCGGGCTTTTTATATGGCTTTACGCGCGGCATGAAGATTGAAGACTGCGGAAGACTTGGATCGCTTTCGGCATCAGAAGTGATTACACATGTTGGTCCACGCCCATTGGTGCAGCTGAGCAGTCTGATTCCAAACCACCTACGCTGATACGTATGGCAACTGATTCGCACGACAATCTGACAGTTCTTGGCTCGACAATTCGTCACGCCATCGACCACGTCGAAGTGTTTCCGGCACCGGCCCATGTCACCTTGGTGCGATTTACGACTGATGAAGTGACATCGATTTGCCCGGTAACTTCGCAACCCGACTTGTCACACGTAACAATCGAATTTAAACCCGATCAACTGTGCATCGAGTCGAAGTCGCTCAAGTTGTACCTGTGGCGCTTTCGCGACATGGCCGTGTTTGCCGAGGCACTTGCTGCCGAGATTGCAAACGAAGTGATGACCACTGTCAAACCAATGTGGGTCAAAGTTGAACTCACGCAGCGACCACGTGGTGGCATTGAAGTACACGCAGTTGCTGAGCGCAACCGCTAAATAACTACGCCTCTTCGTCGGCTGGTACAAACTCCAATTTGAGGTCGCCAAGATTGATCAGCGTTGATGCAACCCAATGTCCAAGTGCACCAAAGTGTTCGTCGAGCACAGCGCTCGTGCCATCTTGCAGGGTTTCTTCTGCCAATTCGTATTCGCCTTCATAAGTAATTTCGAGCGCAAAGTCGGTGTCGTCGCTTGAAGTTGGATGACCAATTTCGATCGTGATGTTGTCGCGCTCGAGTTTGCCATTGCCAACGACTGGGCTATACATGACCGCCACATCGTCGACAACTGAAGGGTCTGGTTGCTGTGCGAGTCGCTGAATGCGAAACACAACTTCAATCTCGATGGATGGATTGTGGTCGAGCACTTCTTCCACATACCAACTGCGATAAGCGGCTTGACTACGACTAGGCCAATTGAACGTGATGTGTGCAACTACCCGCGGTGGTTGACCTTCGCCGGGCAAGCCATAACTCGTTTCCCACACCAAGTCACCGAGCAAGATGTCGGATTGCAGATGTTCTTCAAACGCTTGACGCTCAAGAAATGCATTGCCAAAAGCGTCGCGAAGAGCACTGATTGCATCGGTGAAGACATGGTCGAGCATGCGTATTTAGAGTAGTCGCTAACCTTGAGTCATGGCATTGGTCTTACTTGAAATTGCGGATGGTGTAGCAACACTCACACTCAATAACCCAGACGAGCGCAACACGATGACTGCGCCGATGGTTGCCGAGATCGTTGCGGCAATGGATCGGATTGAGAGCGACAGTGCGGTTGGCGCACTCGTGGTGACGGGTACCGCCCCCGCATTTTGTGCCGGCGCCAATCTGGGAAACCTGGCAGAAGCCGATGGCAATTCGCTTGGCGTGATCTATGAAGGTTTCTTACGCATAGCGCGCAGCCCGTTGCCAACGATCGCTGCGGTCAATGGTGCCGCGGTGGGAGCAGGAATGAATTTGGCACTTGGTTGTGATGTGCGCATTGCCGCAAAACGAGCCAAGTTTGATACGAGATTTTTGCAACTCGGCATTCACCCTGGCGGCGGACACACTTGGATGCTGCGTCGCATTGTTGGACCACAAGTGGCTGCAGCAGCGGTGCTGTTTGGTGAAGTGCTGGACGGCACCGAAGCGCAACGAGTTGGGCTCGCGTATCGCTGCGTTGAGGATGCAGATTTGCTTGCCGTCGCGCACGAGATGGCGGCTCGTGCCGCAAGTGCACCACGCGAACTTGTGATTGAAACCAAAAAAACTCTTGCAGCAATGGCCGAGGTGCAAACTCACCCAGACGCCGTGGCGCGTGAACTTACCCCGCAATTGTGGAGCACACGCCAACCTTGGTTTGCCGAGCGTTTGGCTGCTCTGCAAGCAAAAATCACCAAGAAATAGGTAAGCCAAATAGCCGAATATTGCCATAGTCGCGCGGGTGCCGGTCATAGGTGTACGGTAAAACCAAGGGGAGCTAGCAGTGTCGAATTCGTCAGTATCGAGAGATATGAAAGGCGGGGGAAGCAATGAGCAAGCGTCACAAACACCGACAAGTGGTGTTGCCACCAACAATTGAGACTCGAGCACACGCCCACAATGAGCGTCACCGAGTGAACTCAGAGTTGCATCTGGTGACCAACTTGGTGAGCCACGGGGTAGAGCCCGATGATGTCATCGAGCCTGGTCCGGCTTGGAAACCGCTGCATCATCACGATGCAGCAATTGGTATTGAGCAATCGCGCAAACAAGTCATCAAGCATTGGAAGACAAAAGCGTGGAAGCGGCGCAAGGTTGTGCGCAAGCAACGAGTACTCGAGATAGAACATCTGCGCGACATCGCGTAAATATTTCTAGATCTTGATTTTTATTGCAGCCACTCAGCGCTGAGCTCGTCGCGGCGTTGTTTCCATTCTTCAATGGTGAATCCGTAGCGCACGTGGTCTTCCCACACGCCGTTGATTTCTAGAAAACGTTCGGCCAAACCCTCTTCGCGAATGCCAAGTTTTTCCATCACACGACGACTGTTGTAATTGCGAGGAATAATGCAGATCTCCATGCGATGCAAGCCGAGATCCTCAAACGCATATTTTGAAACCACGAGCACTGCTTCTGACATGAAGGCACTACCAGCGCGAGCCTCATCGATCCAGTAGCCAATGGTGCCGCACTGCATAGCGCTGCGCACAACATTATTGATATTGACTTCGCCCGCAAATGAGCCTTCAATAAAAATTCCGAATGCGTATGAGCCTCCAGACTGGCGCTCGCGATCGCGAGCAATACAGCGATTGTTGAACGCCTCGCGATTGGTTGATGGGTCTGGAAGATACGCAGACTTGATGGGCTCCCATTTGCTGAGCCATTCGCCATTACGGTGGCGAACTTCGCTCCAGGCTTCAAAATCTGTTGCTACGAGTGGCCGCACAACAATGCGTTTGCCATACAGGCGCAGTGGTGCGCCTGCTGACGTGACGACACTTGCTGGGTGCAACTGGTGACTAGATGGCGAACTCATTGTGGATCCAGTATGTGTTGCACGACGCCGTCAAGCAAATTGTGCACAGACACCGTGATAGAGGGCAGGCGAAGTCGGCGCATGATGCCAACGAGTGCGCAACAGCCACCCACGATGACATCGGCACGTTCGCCCGGAAGCCCAGGGTTTGATTTACGGTCGGTCAAAGACTCGGTGGCGAGAGTGCGAAAAACATCTTCTGCGGCTTCTCGTGTGAGCGTCATGCCATGCAGCGCAACAGGGTCGAAACGTGCAATGCCCATCTCGACAGCAGCGATTGTGACAATGGTGCCCGCAACGCCCACAACTCTGGTTGCGTCAAGCACGTGAGGTTGCTCGCGTACAAGATCATCCATGAAATCGGTAACAAGGCCAATTGCATTAGTGAGTTCTTCTGGACGTGGCGGGTCGCGGTGCAATTCGGTTTCGGTGAGCACAACTGCGCCAACCGGAAAACTCGACGTGTGTTGCAGTGAGTTGCCTTGGCCAATCATGACTTCGGTCGAGCCACCGCCAATGTCGATAACAATGGTGGTGCCATTGTGCGGCTCGAGTTTGCTTAAGGCTCCGCGAAATGCGAGTTGTCCTTCTTCAACACCTGAGATAATTTCTGGACGCTTGCCCAAAACGGTTTGGGCTTGATCAAGAAATGTGTTGGCGTTGGATGCTCGACGGCATGCCTCGGTTGCGGTGACGCGAAAAGTTTCGACATTGTGCTGTTTTAAGAGTGATGCATAAACCGCAAGTTGCTGGACGGTTGCGGCAATCGCTTGGTCGTCAAGCAATCCAGATGCAGCGACACCTTTGCCGAGCCGAGTCACTTTTACTTCTCGAACAATCTCGTTGCCTTGTGGATCGACGATCAACAAATTGGTGGAGTTGGTGCCGATATCGATCGCTGCAACGGGCGAAGTGAAAACGGGTCGAGTTGGCATGTTGTTTGTAACCACGTAATCGTCTCGCGAGATTAAAAGCTTGTCGGCTACCCATTGGCCCACTGGGTCATCGCCAACTGCAAGCCACCAACCAAAATGTGCATGCAAACATTTGACGCCAATGCGCGTGCCACCAACACCACCGAAGGGTCGAGGGCCGGTGTGGGTTGGATCGATCGCGGCATCTCGCTCGGCGGCGTAACGATTGTGTGTTTCTTCAAGAGCTGTAGGGCCGATGTCTGCTTCGGCTTGATTAACACCGCCACTTGCTTCGAGTCTTCCAATAATTACTGTCTCACGCTCACCCAACAACCAATATCGCGTTGGCATTGGTGTGCCGTCATCAAGAAATGGTGCGTTGCGCAACACAACTGGGTCACCACTTTTAGTGCGAACAACGATTTCAAATTGTCCTTGGGGTATGCGACCCAAAAGCTCGCCGACTCGGGCAATGTCGGCAGGATTCATGATTTACAAAAATTTGATTGCGGCAATCACAACCACAATGAGTGCAACGACAACAGGAATTGCGCGCTTGAGTATCGGTGCGCCGGCTGTGCCAAGCAGATCGAGCGGTGCAACTTCGGCGCTATCGATTTTGCGAATTTCTGGACTTGAGGCAGCAACTTCTGTTGCTGCAGGCGTAGCAGCTGCTGGCGCAGATGTAGTTGCTGGCGCACTGGTGATCAACTGATTCAGATTCTCGGAAAACTGTGCGAGCAGTTTGTCGCTCACGTCGGCAAGTGCACCACGACCGAACTGCGCGACTTTGCCTGAGATGGTGAGGTTGGTTACTACGGTGCATTTTGTAGAGGTTGGTGTCACCGAGGTGAGCTGAGCAGTGATGATTGCTGATGCTGTGCCCTTGCCTGTGGTGTCACGACCTTCTCCTTTGAGCGATGCAGTGTGAGCCGCATCATCGCGTGTCACAAAACTTGCCTGACCCTTGAACTGAGCAACGATCGGACCAACCTTGACCTTGACCTGACCACGGTATGTATCACCCTCAACTTCGGTGAGTTGCGCACCTGGCAAGCATGGCGCGATGCGCTCGAGGTCGGTGAGAATTATCCATGCGTCATTGACTGGCACATTGACGATGAATTCGTGATTTAGATCCATTACACAGCTCTCCGAGATTCGACAATAAGTTTGCTTGCTTGTTCGAGGTCTTCAATCGTGTCGATGTCAATTGCTGACCCTGTACAGGATACTTCACTGACAAGTTGATGATGAGAGCGCAACAAGTTGCGCGCGCCTTCGTCGCCTGTTGTTGGTAAGTGCGACCACATCTCTGCATGCAACTTGACTGGGTTGCCACGCTTGGTGTCGTATGTTGCTACTGCGAGCGGGGAAGTGCTGCTTGCAACACGTTGCCAAGCACTTGGCGGAACGCACGGTTGATCGGCAAGACCGACAACCACTGCCTGTGCGCCGAGTGATGCGGCAAACTCGATTGCGCATTGAACCGAACTTGCCATGCCGGTCGACCAATTGGGATTGTTGATTGAATGTGGCAGACCCCATTTTGTGATGGAGGCCTGCGCCTCGTCACTGAGGGCAAAATCGAGCGGCAGCGGCGTTTTGCCGGTCACCACAACCACTGGTCCGATGCTGGCTTCGATGGCTGATTCGACCGCCCAGTGATACACAGGGCGCCCCTGAGCGACGCTCTGCAGCTTGTGGGTCGATCCAACGAATCGGGTTCCACTGCCTGCAGCGAGCAATACAGCAACGGTGAGAGACCCTGTCATACCCAATGTCTACTTGGGTTTTGGGGGATCCCCAAATATTACAATTAGATGACATAAACTGTTACCTAGTTGACATATGGCGAGTTATCGCCCCCGTGAACTCCACCGCCCCCCGGTCGAGTCAGGGCCACCCTGTCACCCCCACACCATGACCACAACACATGTCTATACGCATATTCGCAGGTATGTCTGTTTAGCCCTCGTTGCAGCAGCTTTTGTGATGCTTGGAATGCCTCAACAGGTTTCTGCCAAACCGATGCCACAAAGTCAAGAGCGAGTGATTGCGCAATCCGCACGAGAAGCAGTTGCGATTTTTGATTCGCTCACTGAACTGAGTGCGGCAGACCGGAGCGATGTTTTCTCTGCGTTTGTTGCCGACATCGCAAGACAAGCAGCAATGTTTTTGGGAGTAGATGTGCGTGTAATGCAACAAGCTTGGTTGGCAGCAGATTTAGCACATCAACGGGCGCTGATAAATGGTCTCACTCAACTCGGTGTGCCCTACAAAATCAATACTGCAATTGAAAACGTTGCTTTTGATTGTTCGGGACTCGTTGCATTTGCATGGGGGAAAGCAGGGGTTGCACTCTCGCGCGGGTCTTCAGCGCAATTTGCGAGCGCCACACTTGTGAAAGTCGAAGAAGCGCAGCCTGGCGACTTGATTTGGCGTCCCGGTCACATCTCGATGTACTTGGGAGTACCAAGCGCAGTTTTGCAAACTCCATATTCGGGCAGAAGTGTTGAATTGCAAAAGATGAATGAACGCATTACTTCTTGGGTGAAATACGCAAATCCGTTGATCTGAATTTTTTTATAAATTTATTTGTGAATTGGTCCGTCGCTGTCGCGTAGCGATGGCGCACCGCGGCCCGTGCGCCGCGCAATGATCTCTCCAACAATTGAAATCGCTGTTTCTTCTGGAGTTCTTGCACCGATGTCGAGACCAATTGGGGACATGAGTCGAGCCAATTGATCGGCTCCTGAAACACCAACTTCGGCAAGTCGTTCAAGTCGCTTGGCGTGTGTTTTGCGACTGCCCATCACGCCGATGTAACCAACGTTTGTGGCAAGAGCACCCTGCACTGCAGGCACATCAAACTTTGGATCGTGGGTCAAAATACACACTGCATCGCGCGAGGTCAGCGCTGCGCCGCGCTGAGCAAATAGCGGCGCTGGCCACGAAACCAAAACTTCGTCGGCCATTGGAAAACGACGGCGAGTAGCAAAAACTTCGCGGGCATCGCACACAACCACGTAATAGCCGAGCACTTTCGCAACCTTGGCAAGCGCGGCAGTGAAATCGACGGCGCCAAAGATCCACATTGTTGGTGGCGGCGAAAATGCTTCGATAAAAACACGAACCGTTGGCGTGTCTACTAAATCTTCTGGAGTCGTCTGACCCTGCGGACCATAGTGACGCACTCCTGTTCGTCCAGCTTCAACTTCGCCTAGCGCGTCGCGCGCAACTACTCGGTCGAGTTCAGCATCACCAAGCGTGCCCACTGCGTCTATTGACGGCGAGACGAGCATCGTCGCGCCAACATGTGGACCATCGATAACCGTGACGAGTGCAACCGGAATATTGGAGCGAACTCGTTCGGCAAATACTGGGTAAAGCGACATTGGTTGGAGCGTCATGATTTACCAGGTGAGAGGGGAGATGAAAAGATGAATGATGCCGCCGCAAGTGAGACCCACTGCAAATGCTTCGTCGTCGGAGTAACCAAACTTGACAAGACGAGGCTGTTTGTCGCCGCGCAATATCTCGAGTGCTTCAGCAACCACTGCGCCTTCGACGCAACCGCCACTCACTGAACCAACAACTTCACCATCTTCATTAACGGCCATTGCGGCACCGGGATCGCGTGGGCCAGAGCCTTCGATGTCGACAACGCGAGCAACCGCAATCTGTTTGCCGGCTTGCTGCCAGCGCTCGATGTCGTTGAGTAGTTCACGCATGGGTATCAGTCAATCGCGAGAAATCACTCGAGTGAGGTGCTCGAGAGCCTGTATGGAATGGCCCTCTACGAAATCGTCTACATACGGAAGCGCTGCAGCCATACCCCGAGCAAGCGGCGCATAACCAGGAGTGACTTTGAGCGGATTGACCCAAACGACTCTGAACGCAACTCGTTGTAGGCGTTGCATCTGCTCTGCAAGAACCTCCGGGTCACCTCTGTCCCAACCATCGCTGAGCACAACGACAATTGCGCCGCGGGCCATTCCGCGCACGCCCCATGTTGCATTAAATTTGCGCAGGCTTTCGCCGAGTCGGGTGCCTCCGCTCCAGTCGGGCACTTGTGCTGCAGCGCGAGTAAGTGCTTTGTCTGGGTCGCGGCTGTTGAGTTCTTTTGTTAGCCGAGTAAGTCTTGTGCCAAATGTAAATGCCTCAACACGCTGCCTGCCTACAACGGCTGCGTGCATAAAACGAAGCAGTGCTCGCGCGTATGGCTCCATGCTGCCCGAGATGTCGAGAAGCACAACGAGTCGACGTTGGCGCTCGCTTGGTTTGCGCCAGTGCAATTGCGCAGGCTCGCCACCGAATGCGAGAGACGCACGAACAGTGCGACGCAAGTCGTGACGAGAACCACTGCGTTTTGCATGTGTGAGGCGAAGTGATTGTCGGGGAGGGCCAGCGAGACGAAGTTGATGCATGAGTCGTTGTGATTCGTGTAGTTCTTCGTCGGTGTATTGAGCAAAATCTTTGCTGCGCAATGATTCGTTTGCAGTAAAGCGCATTTGCAATGTTTGATTATCGTCTTGCGCATCAGCATTATTTTCGTCTGGGCCGTCTTCGTCGTCGAGCAACAGCGTGATCTTTTGTGGTGGTCCGTCTTCGTCGGTGTCTATCGCATTACGGCGTTCCCAAAAAACAGCAAATGCTCGGTCATAGAGCTGTTGATCTTCTGGTCGGTGCACCAATGTGGCTCGCCCGGCCCAATACACATCGTCGCGCTTTGTCATCGACACAACGTCGAGTGCTTGCACAAAGGTGATTACCGAATCGATGGGAACGCTGATGCCCGCACCACGCAACACACGCGCAAACGAAACTGCCATTTCATCGGCAGATGAGCCAGCAGGCTGCTTCAGCGCTGTCGACATAGCTGATGCGCTCTAGTTATGAGACAAGCCGCGGTCGAAGGCTTGTTTCACGAGATCGGCAATGCCCGTTTCTCGAACACGTTCGTGATCTTCGCGGTACTTGAGCACAGTGCCAAGCGTTGCAGCAACACTGGTCTCGTCGAGTTCAAGAATCCCCAGTTGACCAAGCGCAGTTGCCCAATCGATAGTTTCGGCAACGCCAGGTGGCTTGTACAAATTGAGCCCACGCATGGCTTCGACTGCTGCAGCAACTTGCCGTGCGAGTGACTCTGCGATTTGCGGAACACGTAGACGGACGATGGCAACTTCGCGTTCAAAATTTGGGTGTTCAACCCAGTGATAAAGACATCGACGCTTGAGTGCGTCGTGCACATCGCGCGTGCGATTGGAAGTGAGCACCACGATTGGCGGGGTAGTCGCACTAAATGTGCCCAGTTCGGGAACGGTGATTTGAAAATCGGAAAGAATCTCGAGGAGATATGCCTCAAACTCGTCATCGGCTCTGTCAATTTCGTCGATCAAGAGCACTGCGGGAGTGGTGCGGTTGTCGATGGCGCGCAACAGTGCACGCTTGATTAAAAACCTTTCGTTGTACAACTCGCTTTCAAGCAGCGAAGTGTTTTTTGACTTTGCCTCACCAGATGCTTCGGCTGCGCGCAGGTGCAACAACTGACGCGAGTAGTCCCAGTCGTACACAGCCTGCGAGGCGTCGATGCCTTCATAACACTGCAGACGAATAAGTTCGCCGCCTGTCATTGCCGCAATCACTTTTGCTAATTCGGTTTTTCCAACACCTGCTTCACCCTCGAGGAGGAGTGGGCGCTTGAGCGACAACGCCAAAAAAACTGCAGTCGCAAGGCCTTCATCGGCCAAATAGCTTTGCCCACCAAGAGCGTTTCGTACTTGGGCCACCGATGTGAGTGTGGGCAAACTCATTGACTCACTGTAGAGGCAGGAGGGTTATGAGTCGAAGCCCAAACCCAGCCGGTCGAGGGTGCGCAGCCAGAGATTGCGTTTACCTGTGCGGTCTTCACGGCTCAGCGCCCAGCGCGTTGTCTGAATGCCGATAAAGCGAAATGGCTCGGGTGGAAACGGGAGTGGCTTACTTTGTACGAATTTGGTTTGAGTGGCTTGGGTCTTACGTCCGTCGAGCAAATCGAGCATGACTTCGGCACCAAAGCGCGAACTCGCCACTCCAAGGCCGGTATAGCCAATTGCGTATGCGACTCGATTGCGCATTGCTTGGCCCCAAAAAACGCTGTAGCGACTGCAGGTGTCGATAGCGCCGCCCCACACGTGTGAAAACTTGACGCCTTCAAGTTGGGGGAAAGTTTCGAAAAAGTGTTGCGACAACTTTGCCCAACTCTCTGGACGGGATTCCAAATCAACACTCATTTTTCCACCGAAGAAATACATGGCGTCGTAGCCGCCCCACAGAATCCGATTGTCGGCAGTGAGTCGATAATAGTGAAACTGATTAGAGATGTCGGACAAACCTTGACGGTTTTTCCAACCCAAACTGTCGAGTTGCTGTGCGTTCAGCGGCTCGGTAACGAGGCAGTAGTCGTACACCGGCGCGATGTAGTTGTGCATGCGTTTGAGTAGCGGTTTGAAGGCATTGGTGGCGAGCGCAACTTGTTTGGCTTTGATGTCAGCAAGCGCAGTTTCTACAGAGACGCCACTTCCCGAATAGTCGAGACCAGTTGCTCGCGTGTCTTCATAGATGCGCACACCAAGACTTTCGGCTGCACTTTTGAGACCCCACACGAGGCGTGCCGGATCAACAAGCGCGGCGGTGTCTTTGCACCACATGCCGCCAGTAAAAATTGGAGATGCAACTTCACGTTGCACTGCTTGTTGATCGAGCCATTCGACTTTGTGACCCAACTCAAGCAGTTGTTCATAATCTTCGCGCATCTCGTCGAGATAGTTGGCAGAGTGACGCGTGCTCGCAATATCGATCACGCCGTTGCGCTCAAAATCGCAATCGATGTTGTAGCGACGAATTGCTGCCTCAATTTGATTGAGGTTTTCGAGCCCCAAATCTTCAAGCAGACCAACTTCTTTGGGGAAGCGTTGTTGCGCGTTGGCTATGCCGTGAGTGAGGCTCGAATCCATGAAGCCGCCATTGCGACCGCTCGCTGCAGAACCAACTTCGTGTGAGTCGATCAGAATTACATCGGCTGATGGGTTGCGTTCTTTTGCCAAGATTGCTGTCCAGAGACCCGTGTAGCCACCACCAACAATGCACAAGTCGCACGAGTCGTCATGAACGAGCATCGGATTGGAGTCGGGTTCATCGACATCTTCCATCCAATACGGATACGGCTCGGCATCAGCGATCGCATCCAGAAAGCGTTCGTCTTCTTGATACCCAGCCATGGGTTTTCTCACCACCTAACGGCACCAAGTTAGCACCGAGTGAGTACCAGCCGCAGTAGCGTTTTGGCTTATGGAACTGGGGATTAGCGCGCGAACTGCGGCAGTTGCTGCGGGGTCTGCAGGTTTAGGTTTTGCAACCGCGCAGGCACTTGCCAACGAGGGAGTGCGAGTAGTTATCTGTAGTCGTGATGCTGCGCGAGTGGCCGATGCAGCAAAAAACATCGGTAATGGTTGCATTGGCATTGTTGCGGATGTCTCGACCGGTGAGGGCGGTGCGAAATTTGTGCGCGAAGCCATAGCGATACTTGGACACATCGATATTTTGGTAGCAAACGGTGGCGGACCACCAGCGGGAAACTTTGCATCTACCGATTTGGATGCATACCCAGCAGCGCTTGAACAAAACTTGTTGTCGGTAATTGGTATGTGTAAAGAAGCGTTGCCGGGCATGCAGGCACGCAAGTGGGGCCGCATCGTTGCCATTACGTCGGTCGCTGTGCGTCAGCCAATGGCAAACTTGATTTTGTCTAACACTGCACGCGCGGGAGTAACAGGATTCTTGAAAACTGTTGCGCGCGAAGTTGCGCAAGACGGAGTCACTGTCAACACCGTGCAACCCGGCATTCATGCAACAGATCGCATTACGCAGCTCTATGGGGCGACACCGGATGCGTCGGCGCTCGGTATTCCTGCCGGAGTTGCGGGGGACCCTGCAGACTTTGGTCAGGTAGTTGCGTTTTTGTGTGGCGAGGGTGCAAAGTTTGTGACTGGTGCAAGTTTGCAAGTGGACGGTGGATCGTATGGAGGGTTGTTGTAATGCTGCAGCACGTCGTCGCAATCACGTGGAATGATCAGGTGCCACCGAACTATGCCGAGACCGTTTCGGCTGTGCTGCAAGAAATGGCTTCACATATTTCATCAGTGCGTGAATATCACTGTGGCCCCGACTTGGGTGTATCGACTGCGGTCAACGCTGACTATCTGATTGTTGCAACGTTTGACGACGTTGATGGATGGCGCCAGTACGACGAAGACCCATCACACAACGAAATTCGCGCCAAGTACTTCAAGCCATTCATTGCGACTCGAGCATCGGCTCAAATCACTTTTTAATCCGCGCGCTTGGCTTTCACTGCGCCAGATTTTCGATTTTCCCATTTGGATGAAATCCAGAATGCGAAACCCACGTAGAGCCAGCCAGCCAAAATATCGGCAACATAGTGCTCGCCGAAATAGACAAGACAAATCGCCATACTTGCTGGCAATGCAAGCGAGATGATTCGCAACCACTTTGGCATGTATGGAAAAAAGAACAACACAACCAAGAGTGCACACGCAGCATGCAACGAAGGCATTGCTGCATACGGATTAGTAATGGCGGCGCCTCGTTCAAATACTTTGCTCACTGACTTAATGCCCATGTGCGACCATGCACGAGCGGTGATGCGTTGTATCGGTGCAATGTAACCCTGTTTGGCTGTGAGCCAAGGTGGTGCAACTGGAAATGCCGCGAATGTGGCGCATGACAAAAAGAACAAGATGCTCAGTCGGCGTACATAGCGCACCCATTCGTCGCGATTAAACCACCACAACACAACGGCCACGCCGGGAGGCAAAATAAAGTGCGTCATGTAGGTGACAGCCAGTGGGTATTCGTACCAACTGAGAACTTTTGAAATATTGAGGTGCTGTTGCATCCAAACATTGGGGTCTGTGCCAAAAAAGAGTGCGCGGTCAAAGTTGCGCACCGCCAAATAGGAGATGGGGCGACCCAGTTGATCGGAAAGACCTCGGCTGTATTCGTAAGCAAACAACATTCCTGCAAAGATTGACCAGTCGCGCAACATCGCAAATTGGTCTTTCCACGACCTGCCAAAGTTGGCAAAAATAAATGCGACGAGTACCCAACCTGTGACCGCAATGCGGTCAACTGGTAAACCAAACCGGTCTATTGACCACCCAAACAGCGCTAGATACAGCGCAATAGCGACTACACGCGTGCGTGTTGGTTTACGCCGAAGAAAGGTTGCGACTGACAGAACTACAAGTTTAGCGAAAGTGTTATGCCGACGCTTTTTCGAGAGCGCGACGCACAAGTACTTTGGCTAAGTGCGCGCGGTATTCGCTCGAAGCGTTTAAATCGTCTTGTGGTTCGGCTTCGGCTGCTGCTTTTTCGGCTGCGTCTGCAATTGATGCTCCAGACTTGAGGGCCGCCGAGACACTTGTTGCCAAGATTGGAGTGCTGCCCATGTTGACAAGCGCAACGCCGGATGCGTCTTTGCTGCGCCATGCAGCCACACCAACGATTGCCCAGTCTTGGGCACGGCGATTGAA
>JBIKZO010000023.1:0-16765 GCA_044354675.1 Ilumatobacteraceae bacterium
AGTTTGACTGAACTGAATCGGAAACCAGGATCATGCGATTTGGCTTTGCAAGAAATGCAAGTTGCACTGCGCGCTTTGAAACATGTTCGAGATCGACGATGATAGATGCGTATATTTCGTCGTCGGTGAGAGCAACAAGCGCTACGCCGGGATCCCTGTGGTGCACTCCCGACATGGCGTTATACAAATGTGTCACCATTTGAGCACCGGCCTGCTTGGCCAACAAAATTTCCTGCTCTGTTGCACGCGTGTGACCAATTGAAACGGTCACGCCCATTTTGCGTAGTAAACCAATTGCGGCCTCAACGTCTTTTTGTTCGGCACCGAGCGTCATCAGCACTACGCAAGCCGGCAAGTCTGATATCCAGCGAAGATCGATATCAACAACGCTCTCTTTATGGTGCGCACCGATTGCTGCACCCAGAAACGGTCCCTCTAAGTGTGCGCCAAGAATAGACGTGATTGCACTACCTGTAGACGACTTTCGGATTGCAATTTGCTGAATGATCTGCGCCAGGGATTCAGAAAGGGCATCAAGAGGAGCACTCACCAGTGTGGGACACCAACTTGTCACACCAGTCTTCAATAAGCGTTGATCAACTTGAGACCATTGACCAGCGTCTGCCAGTGAGACATTAAACAAATCGAAACCGTTCACCTGCAGATCAATAAAGCCAGGAGCGAGCAATGCATCAAATTCGGCTTCAGAAGACTTGATGGCAGAAACACCAGTGATCGTTCCACTTGCATCCCATGTCACATTCGTCGGGCCTGCGAGTGCACCATTCACAAAGGCGCGTGTTGCCGTGATTTGCCTCATGAATCCAAATTAGTGCTTGCTTGAGTAATGTAAACAGTTGTGTCTGATCAACGAACGATGTCTGAGGCTTTGTCAAAGCAATTGCTCAGTCCGTTTGGTTTCCCATTCGCCGTTGAGTCACTTGTGGATACAGCGAGTGAGGCTGGCGATGTAGCCGATGCAATGGGCTATCCAGTTGTGGCGAAGCTCAATGGTGACTCGATTGCCCACAAGACTGAGCGGGGGCTTGTACGTCTGAATCTTGCTGATCGCACAGCGGTTGAGCAGGCAGCCACCCAATTGCTGGCGATGCCAACAAGTGACGATGGGATCGTGCAACTTCTAGTCGCGAAGATGATCGATGGCAGCCGCGAGCTCATAGTGGGCATGATTCATGATCCGTCATTCGGAAGCACCGCAATGTTGGGTATCGGTGGCATTTTTGCAGAAGTAATCCAGGATGTCGTCTTTGCCCCGATGCCGATCGACCTTGATTCTGCTCACAGAATGATTAAGGGGCTGAAGCATCAAGCCATTCTCCAAGATTTTCGCGGGGAACGAACTGTTGATGTTGATGCGTTAGCACGGGCGCTCGTTTCTTTAAGCGCTGCATGCGAGAAGAATCCCGAAATTGTATCGATCGACATCAATCCGCTGATCGTGCAGCGAGACGGCACGCTTGTAGCTGTAGATGCACTTGTCGAAATTGGCAACCAGCATCAAAAAGTATCTACAAACACAGCTGCGCATTTTCAACCTCAAGCTGAGCATTATCGTGCGTTGTTTGCGCCGCGCGCAATTGTTGTTGTTGGCGCTTCTTCGCATCCCGGAAAATTCGGTTTTGTTTCGCTGCACAATATTTTGTCCAGCAAATTTGCTGGAAAGGTGTATGCAACCAATTTACAAAACGAAATGATTTTAGGAATTCAGACTGTTTCTTCAATAGATGACTTGCCGCTCAATGAAATAGATCTTGCATTTTTCTGCACACCCGCTAGCGCGAACCCTCAATTGCTGCAGCAATGCTCAGCACGTGGCATTCGCGCAGCATTCATTGCGTCTGCTGGGTATCGAGAAGCCGGATCTGCTGGCGAACAAGCAGAAAGCGATCTTTTACAACTCGCAGCCGATCTCAATATGTTGATAGCAGGACCAAACGGGCAAGGAGTTGTCAGCACACCAGTATCGATGTGCGCACAGATAGTTGGACCGTACCCTCCGCAAGGTGGGATTTCGGTTGCAAGTCAAAGCGGCAATTTTGTCTCAAGTTTCCTTAACTACGCTCGGCAAACCGGAGTTGGCATAGCTCGAGCCATTTCTGCGGGTAATGCTGCGCAGATATCTGTTGGCGACTATTTGACGTGGTTTGCTCAAGATGACGAAACACGCGTGAGTCTGGCTTATATAGAAAGTGTCAACGACGGTAAAGCACTGGAGACATCGTTTGCTCTTGCAACTCAGAGCAAACCTCTCGTAGTTGTCAAGGGTGGCGCGACCGAATCTGGTTCGCGTGCCGCACAGAGTCACACTGGAGCATTGGCAAGCAACGACAAGATATTCGACGGCCTTTGCAGAAGCACTGGAGCAACGCGCGCCAAAACTGTTGAAGAGGGATTCGATATCGCAGCGAGTTTTGCAACGCAACCACTTCCGCGCGGCAATCGCGTTGTGGTGCTGACGACCGTAGGTGGTTGGGGAGTAGTGACAGCCGATGCCATTGCTCAAGACGGTTTGCTCGACCTCATCACACTTCCAATCGAGTTGATCAAATCACTAGACGAGTTGTTGCCCCCACGCTGGAGCCGCAATAATCCCATCGACTGCGCAGGCGGTGAAACTCGCGACACTATTCCCGCGATCCTGGACATGGTTTGTGCTCACGAACAAGTAGATGCGGTGATATTTCTAGGACTAGGAATCCAAAGCAACCAAGCCCGAATGATGAGCGAGGGTCACTTTTACCCCGATCATGGGTTGGAAAGAATTGTTGCGTATCACCGAAAACAAGATGAGCGTTTTGCGCAAGCGGCAGCCGAATGTTCGACTAAATACAACAAGCCTGTGTTGGTTGCTACTGAACTTGCAGTTGCCGACCCAGCCAACCCTGGTCCGGCAACAGTGCGAGAATCTGGTCGGCTGTGTTACGCAAGTGGGACGCGCGCTGCAACTGCATTAGGTCATATGTTCAGGTATTCGCAATTCACTGGAGTTGCGCAATGAATCAGAGAAGCAGTACCGACATTTCGCAATCAATGAAACGTGCGAACAGCAAAGTACGACTTGGCTCCGTTCGAGTCGTTGCAACGCTGCTCTCCACAGTCTTGCTTGTTGGTGCATCGATACTTGGCGTTGCATACAAGTTTGTTCATGACATCGGAATTTCGGTTTCGAGCAACAATTCATCTGTGCAGGTTGTATCTCCGAATGCATCATTGCTCAATGCTCGACGTTTGCCAGCAATTCTTTCTGCCGAGGTTCGAATCGGCGGACTCGTGCGATCTCTCTCGGAAACAGTGCAAAATTTCCCCGATCAATCGTGTCTCATCATTTCAGTAGAAGGCCAAAGAATTACCTCCATCAAGCCAAATCTTCCAGTGATTCCAGCAAGCAACATGAAACTGCTCACTGCGTTGGCGGCCATCGAAGTGCTTGGACCCGATTTTGTTTTCACCACAAAGGTTGTCGGTCTTAATGAAGCGAATCAAATCATCGGAGATCTCTGGCTTGTTGGCGGTGGAGATCCTTTGCTTTCAACGATTGGGTATCCAGCAACAGAGTCTTACCCAACCCTGTTTCCCACCAACATCGGTTTACTTATTGACGCACTCGTCTCTGCTGGCATTACAGAGATCACAGGCAATATCGTCGGCGATGAAAGTCGTTACGACACGGAAAGATTCTCGCCAACACTCGGACTCGGTGTGCGCACCACCGAGGTCGGACCTTTGGGCGCATTGATGCTCAACGATGGCGTTGTTCTTTCTTCGCCGATCAAACCTGATCAACCTGCTCTGTCGGCGGCTCAGGAATTTTTGAGGTTGCTGACTGAACGGGGAATCATTGTTCGAGGATCCGCTAAAACGGGAACTGCGTCGGCCGATTTACCAGTTGTTGCAAGCATTGATTCTGCTCCGTTGAGTGACGTGATTGCAGAAATGTTGACCAACAGCGACAACAACACAGCCGAGTTGATGTTGAAGGAAATTGGTCTTGCTCGCTTGTCAACGGGGTCCAGAATTGCTGGTGCTCAAGTTGTTCAATCAATATTGCAGGAAATGGGTCTACCCGTAGATGGTTTAGTGATCGTCGATGGTTCTGGTCTTGACCGAGGTAATCGCGCTACTTGCTCTTTGTTTACTGCAGTACTCGAAAGAGACGGAGGGTTTGGAGTGATGGGCAGTGGACTTGCAATTGCTGGTCAAACTGGCACACTTCGAGACTTGTTAGGTGAGAGCGCAGCGAGCGAAAGATTACATGCAAAAACCGGAACACTCACAGGGGCCAAGGCATTGTCAGGATTTGTTGTTTACGCGCCCGAAAAGGCAGCAACCTTCGCCCTCATTTTGAACGGTTCAGGCGTTTCCAATCAGGGCGAATATCGGCCAATTTGGAATGGCTTGGCCAACTCTTTGGGATCCCTAAACGAGCATCCAAGCGTTGCTGATATTGCACCGTAAGGGGTGTGGGTACATTCCCGCAATCTCGCTGGTTTACTGGATGTGTGAATAATAAAAGCTTGGGCGCCCGTGCGGCACGTCATTCTTCGCTTTCCGTGGTTGAGCTCTATGAGATGGTTCGCGACTACGTCAAGCAGGAAACGCTTGATCCGTTGCGAGGTGTTGGACGATGGTTGGCTTGGGGCATTGTCGGCGCAATTGCGTTGCTTTTCGGGGCAGTAGTCGGATTGATCGGACTGCTTCGTCTTCTACAAGCGGAAGTTTTCGATCAACCAAACGGATTCACATGGGTTCCGTACATGATCATTGTTGGTGTTGCGGTTGTGATGATCTGGCTTTCACTGACGCGTATTCAACGCCCAAGTTTGCACAAGGAAAGCTGATCCGGTGATGACTGACCAAGATCAGAGAATCACCAAGGAAGACCTTGAAACCAAGTTTCAATCGTTGCAGGACGATTTGCAAGGTCGTGCGTCGGACAAGAAGCAATCGATCATGGCCGTTGCGGCTATCGCCAGTGCCGTTGTGGTGCTCATTGCATACATGCTTGGTCGACGTGGTGGACGCAAGCGTCGAAGCGTCGTAGAGATTCGTCGCTAACACACGTGTGGTACCTACAAATGGCTTGGCGCGTGGTGAGATACGTGCGTAAACGTCGCAAGCCCGTCGTAGCAAGATTGCATCTCAAAGATGATCAGTCAATTTCCATTTCACACTCCAAGCGCAAAGGTTTTTAGTTATGGCTCGTGTCTTTGCGGTAGGTGAGAAGGTATTGATTCTGGATTCAAAGAAGAGGCGATACTTAGCAACTTTGAGTGACGGTGGACAGTTCCATAGTCACTCTGGAGTACTCGAGCACAACGACATTGTCGGCAGTCATGAAGGCACAGTACTGAAATCAACAAAAGGTGCGCACTATTCGATCTTGCGGCCAACTCTTGAGGATTTTGTGCTGGAGATGCCAAGAGGCGCACAGGTCATTTACCCCAAAGATCTCGCACCGATTTGCATGATTGGTGACATCGGTCCAGGTATGCGAGTGTTTGAAACTGGTGTGGGATCAGGAGCTCTCTCGATGACGATGTTGCGATACGGAGCAACGATTACCGGTTACGACATTCGTGAAGATTTTGCCAACAGAGCGACATCAAATGTTCGTTCATTTCTAGGCGAAGAAGCCTTGGAGCGCTACACAGTTGAGATACGTGACTCTTATGAAGGTATTGATGGGTCAGATTACGACAGGGTCGTACTTGATTTGCCAGAGCCCTGGAATGTTGTGCCGCATGCCGAAAAAGTGCTGCGCACTGGTGGCTTACTCGTGGCGTACACGCCAAGTATTACGCAGGCAGTGCAGGTACGAAAAGCGATGGGCGATGCGTGGATTGAATCTCGCACCATAGAGGTGTTGCATCGTTCTTGGCATATCGAAGGAATGGCGGTTCGACCGGACCACCGCATGGTTGCACACACGGCATTTCTGACCGTGTCACGATTTATCGGACACGCAATGACAATTGAAAACTCAGAAAACTCAGAGACCGAAACGGACTCTGAAGAAACTCAGTAATTGATCGAACGTTTACGGTTCGATGAAAATGCACTCGCCGGGACATTCCTCTGCGGATTCGATTACTCCGTCAAGCTGGCTGTCGGCAAAGTTGGCCATGCCTTCTGCGCCTTGAGCGTTGCCCTTGGCTGTTGCAAAAATCTTGTCCTTCTCACGAACGTAAGCCAAACCGTCGTCGAGCAGAGTGAAGACGTCAGGGGCAATTTCCTCGCACAATCCGTCTCCAGTGCAAAGATCCTGATCAATCCAAACTTTCATGATGGCTAGCTCCTTTTAGCTTTCGGCTTTTCAACTTTTTGTGAAATCCATACGATGTACGAGTTAAAGATTACACGCCGCTTGTCAAAAAGTTGTGTTCTCGGCAAGGATTGCCCTATACGGTTTCTCAATAGCCGAATTTATAGGGGGTGACAAATGACATCTGATGCCGAGAATGACAGAACCGAAGGGCTGGCTCTGGCTGAATCCAAGATTCAGATTGCGCGCTTAACGGGCCAGAACGAAAAGCTTTCTTACACACTTCGAGAAGCTCGGGAACATATTGCGTCGTTGCGAGATGAAGTTGACAAACTCACCCGTGCACCTGGGTCATACGGAACTGTTGTAGGGATCAATGATGACCAAACTGTCGACGTTTTAACCAACGGTCGCAAGATCAGAGTGTCTGCTCACACGGATGTAGATATTGAGCATCTTCATCTTGGCGCTGAAGTGATGCTTAATGATGCCCTCAACATCGTCTTGGATCGTGGCAGCGACTCAACAGGAGAAGTGGTTTCATTAAAGGAAGTTCTTGATGACGGCATTCGCGCGATTGTTGTTGTTCGCGGAGATGACGAGCGTGTGTGCGAATTAGCAACCGCAATTCGGGGTATGCATTTGCGATCTGGAGATTTGCTGCGACTCGATTCGCGTTCCAACCTGCTTCTCGAAAAATTGGACCAACCAGAAGTAGAGCACCTGCTGCTCCAGGAAATTCCAAACATTTCATACTCGGACATCGGTGGTCTTGACTCTCAGATCGAACAAATAGCGGATGCTGTGGAGCTGCCGTTTTTGCACGCTGACCTATTTGCCGAACATCAATTGCCTGCTCCCAAAGGAATTTTGTTGTACGGACCTCCAGGATGCGGCAAGACACTGATTGCTAAAGCAGTTGCCAACAGCCTCGCGCGCAAAGTTGCATCTCGAACTGGAGACGACAAAGGCCGAAGCTATTTCATCAATATCAAGGGTCCTGAGTTGCTGAATAAATATGTTGGTGAAACTGAGCGCCAAATTCGATTGATCTTTGAACGAGCAAGAGAGAAGAGTGAGGAAGGTTGGCCGGTGATAATTTTCTTCGACGAGATGGATTCAATGTTTCGCACTCGTGGTACCGGAATATCTTCCGACATGGAATCAACGATTGTTCCACAGCTGCTAGCCGAGATCGACGGTGTTGAGGGTTTGCGAAATGTCATTGTGATCGGCGCCACGAACCGTGAAGATCTCATTGACCCAGCAATTTTGCGACCTGGCCGCTTGGACGTGAAGATAAAGATAGAAAGGCCAGATGCTGATGCTGCTCATCAGATTTTTGCTCGTTATCTGACTAATGAGTTGCCGATTTCTCAAACCGACATCGACAATCTGGGAGGCGGGGACGCACAGAAGGCTGTGCAAGAGATGGTAAATCAAGCAGTGGTTGAAATGTATGCAACAACCGATGTCAATAGGTTTCTTGAAGTGACTTACCAAAATGGTGAGAAAGAAATCATGTACTTCAAGGATTTCTCCTCAGGAGCAATGATTGAAAACATTGTGCGAAGGGCTAAAAAACTCGCGATCAAGAGACTGATCGATTCTGGTTTGAAAGGTATTTGTCTGCAGGATCTAGTGGACTCAATCCATCAGGAATTTAAAGAGCACGAAGATCTGCCAAACACAACCAACCCCGACGATTGGGCAAAGATCTCTGGCAAGAAAGGCGAGCGAATCGTATTTATTCGCACCCTCGTCCACGATCAAGACGAAACTCGTGCTGGACGCGATTTGGGCGGCAAAGCAATCGAACGAACGGCGACAGGGCAGTATCTCTAAGTGGCAACACCAAAAGTCTGCGGAATCGAAACCGAATACGGAATCATTTTTAAGGGTGGAGACGTCAACCCGATTACTGCATCGTCGATCATCGTCAATGCATATTCACAAGGTAAAGATGATCTGGTTGGCTGGGATTACATCGATGAACATCCTGGCAACGACGCAAGAGGCTATTCACTCGATGACTATTTATTCCCAGAGTACGAAAGCCAACTCGTCAACACCGTGCTCACGAATGGTGCCCGTTACTACGTAGACCACGCCCATCCGGAGATCAGCACACCAGAATGCCGAAATGCTCTTGAGGCGGTGTTGTTTGATCGAGCAGGAGAAGAAATCATTCGCAGCAGTATGCAATTGGCCAACGAAGGCTTACCAGAGCATTCCGAGATCGTCATTTATAAAAACAATTCTGATGGCAAAGGCAATAGTTATGGTTGCCATGAGAATTACCTGGTTTCGAGACAAACCCCATTTACACAGATCGCACAGCAAATAACGACACACTTTGTGACTAGGCAAATCTTTTGCGGCGCTGGAAAAGTTGGTGCCGAACACCGTGGGCTGAGTGGCAAGGGTGCCAATCAACCAGCATTTCAAATCAGCCAGCGTGCGGATTTCTTTGAAGAAGAGATTGGATTGGAAACAACGCTCAAAAGACCAATCGTTAACACTCGCGACGAACCACATTGCGACCCGACGAAGTATCGCAGATTGCACGTTATTGCTGGCGATGCGAATATGAGCGAAGTCGCAACGCTGCTCAAGCTTGGCACTACATCAATTGTGCTTGCGATGATTGAAGACGATGCTTTTCCAGAGCATCTCATTGTTAAGGATCCTGTTCATGCAATTCGCCAAGTGAGTCACGACAGCTCACTGAGTGCTTGCATCATGATGGCAGATGGCCGAATGTTGTCGGCGCTCCAAGTGCAAATGGAAATACTTGAAGCGGCGATTCAGTATGCGAATCGCTACGGACTCGAATCAGTGGACGATGTCGTAGGTAACGATGTGTTGGTGCGCTGGGCGGGTGTGCTTGACGGTCTAGAGACCGACCCATTATTGGTTGCCAATATTGTGGATTGGATAGCCAAGAAACGCATAGTTGATGGTTTTGCACAGCGCCATAACCTGCAGATTGACGACGCACGCCTCAAAGCAATCGATTTGCAGTACCACGACATGCGAGTCGACAAGTGCTTGGCATTGCGCGCAGGTTTAGTCGAACTATGTGCAAAGCCAGATGTAATGAGCGCAATGGTCAAGCCACCCGAAAGTACTCGAGCATTTTTTCGCGGAACTGTCTTGCAACGATGGCCTAACGACGTGATTGCCGCCAACTGGGACAGTGTTGTATTCGACATTCCAAATCAAGGACTCAAACGAATTCCCATGCCTGAACCCCTGCGTGGAACGCGCCAAATGGTTGGAGACGTACTTGCAAGCTCTCGGAATCCTGCAGAACTTATTGAGAATCTGGGATCTAAGTTCTAACACCGCCGGACTAGCGGCAGGTCAGGTTTTTGACTATGGTTCAAATATGCCAGAGCAACTGAAGAAAACTTCACAGTCCAGAAAGACCGAAACGCCTGCAGTTGAATCTTCTACTTCGAGTGCTGCCACTAGCAGCACTTCCAAGAATCTCACTGCAGAACTCGACAGCCTGTTGGACGAGATTGATGAAGTGCTCGAATCCAATGCCGAAGAGTTTGTAAAAAGCTACGTGCAAAAAGGTGGGCAATAGCCCTAACCTACAGATATATGTCAATGCCGATGTTTTCCTTTGAGCAGGATCCCGGTGCGAGTTTTGGCGAACTACTGAAACGAGTCGGATTGTCGCCATTTGGCGAATCTGGTCCTGTCAGTGAAATGCTTGTTCCTCACGCAACTACTTGTGTTGCACTTCGTTGTGCAAATGGAGTTGTCATGGCTGGCGATCGACGAGCAACTTCGGGCAACTTGATCAGTCATCGTGAGATGGAAAAAGTTGTGCAAGCCGATCAATTTAGTGGTGTCGCGATTGCCGGTGCTGCAGGACCAGCAATGGAAATGGTCAAATTGTTTCAACTTCAAATCGAACACTACGAGAAAGTTGAAGGTCAATCACTTTCGCTTGAAGGTAAGGCAAACCAACTTTCAATGTTCGTTCGCAGCAATCTTCCAGCAGCGATGCAGGGTTTTATGGTTGTACCGATTTTTGCCGGATATGACACGCTTCTGAAACATGGACGCCTGTGGAACTATGACGCAACCGGTGGCAGATACGAGGAGCATGATTTTGTTGCGACGGGATCGGGCATGCTGCACGCAGGCACTGTCTTGCGCATGGGATGGAAGCGCGACATGACTGTTGTCGAGGGTGTGGAGTTAACGGCTCGCGCTTTGTGGGAAGCATCCGACGCCGATTCGGCGACCGGCGGGCCTGATGCGTTGCGAGGCATCTACCCAGTGATTGCTTCGATCACCAGTGATGGCTTCACCCGTATTGGTGATGCTCAACTTAAGCAAACATACGAAGCAATTGCTAAAGGTGTAGTTCAACGATGAGTATGCCTTTTTATGTAGCGCCAGAACAAATGATGAAGGACCGAGCCGACTACGCGCGCAAGGGAATTGCCCGCGGTAGGGCGTTGGTGGCATTGCAGTACGTGGATGGCATCGTGCTCGTTGCTGAGAACCCATCAAATACGTTGCGCAAGATCAGTGAAATTTATGATCGCATAGCTTTTGCAGGTGTTGGTAAATACAACGAGTTCGATCAGCTTCGAGTAGCAGGCGTTCGCGCAGCAGACTTGAAGGGTTACCAATTTTCGCGCTTGGACGTTGATGCACGCGGATTGGCAAATCAATACGCGCAAATCCTCGGACAAACATTTACGCACGAAATGAAGCCGCTCGAAGTAGAGATCCTCGTCGCCGAAGTTGGTTTGACTCCGGAGCAGGATCAGTTGTTTCATATCATGTATGACGGCACTGTCATCGACGAGCATCAATTCACAGTGTTGGGCGGCGACATGGAGACAATCCGGGCTCGCATGGCTGAACGCTTTGTTGCGGGTTCTAATTTGCAAGACGCTGTTAAATTTGCTCATCAAGCATTAAGCACGACAGATTTACCGATCAATTCATCCGAGCTCGAAGTAGCGGTGCTCACACGCAGCAGCACGCGTCGTTGCTTTTCCAGACTCAGCGAAGCAACCATCACCCAATATCTGGTTTAACCAGCGGTCTTCATGGACAAACGCATCTTCGGTATCGAAACCGAATATGGAGTTACATGCACTTTGCGAGGTCAACGTCGTCTAAGCCCCGATGAGGTGGCACGTTATCTTTTTAGAAGAGTTGTCTCGTGGGGAAGAAGTTCAAATGTGTTTCTCGAGAATGGTGCTCGGCTCTATTTAGACGTTGGATCACACCCTGAATATGCGACCCCAGAGTGCGATTCGATCTATGACTGCACCGTGCACGATAAGGCAGGAGAGCGAAAACTCGAAGAATTGCTTATCGGTGCAGAACAGCGTCTCAAAGAAGAAGGTATCCGCGGAACCATTTATCTGTTTAAGAACAACACCGATTCAGCCGGCAACTCTTACGGTTGTCATGAGAATTATCTCACGCGACGAAGTGCTGAGCCAGACAAGTATCAGCAACATCTCATTCCATTCTTGATCTCTCGCCAAATATTCACGGGAGCCGGTCAAGTGCTTCAAACTCCTCGTGGCCCAATTTTCAGCATTGCTCAACGTGCAGAACATATTTGGGAGTCGATGAGTTCTGCGACAACGCGAAGCCGTCCAATTATTAACACCAGGGATGAACCACATGCTGACGCCGAGATGTATCGCCGCTTACATGTAATCGTTGGTGACTCGAACATGAGCGAATATACAACCTATCTAAAGCTTGGAAGCACGGCTTGCATGCTGCGAATGATCGAGTCTGAGGATGTCTCGCTGCGAGATCTGACTCTTGAGAATCCGGTACGAGCGATCCGGGACTTTAGCCACGACATCACATGCCGAAAGAAGGTGCGACTTGAAAGTGGTCGTGAACTCTCTGCACTCGACATTCAACGTGAATATCTCAACAGCGCCTTAAAATTTGCAGACACACATGGCTTCACTCCGTCCGAAATGAAGGCATTAGAGATGTGGGAGCACTGCGTATCAACCATCGAGTATGATCCATTGAAACTGGGCACCGAAGTTGATTGGGTAATTAAACACAACCTGATCGAGGCTTTTCGTTCAAAAAATGGTCTTGCTCTTGATGACGCTCGTGTGCAAGCGCTGGACTTGCAGTACCACGACATTCGCCAAGACCGAGGTATTTTTTATCGCTTGCAAGCTCGCTCGATGGTTGATCGAATTTGTGACGAGAAAGACATCGTTGCAGCAATGGATATTGCGCCACAGACGACGCGAGCAAGATTGCGATCCGAATTTATCATTGCCGCTAAGGAGAAAAAGCGCGATTACACAGTCGACTGGGTGCACCTCAAGATAAATGATCAAGCACAAAAGGCAGTTTTATGCAAAGACCCTTTCGTTTGTGAGGACGATCGAGTTGAAAAACTGATCGCATCGCTCTAGCTAGGGTTCGCTGCGGCTACCGTTACAGGCTGATGAATTCTGAGCAGCCGCCTTCATTGCCTTCGACCAACTCGGGATTACAACTCGTTCGCGAATGGGCAACTGTGTTGGTTGTTGCTTTGGTGATAGCGATTACTGTTCGCTCGCTGATTTTGCAGCAGTTTTACATATCTGGGCCAAGCATGGAAGCAACCATGTTCCAAGATGATCGCGTGCTTGTAAACAAGCTTTCATATCGGTTGCACGATATACACCGAGGTGACGTTGTGGTATTTGACAGAGTGACGGTTGACGGTCAAGTAGTACAACACGATGATTTGATCAAGCGTGTCATTGCTCTTGGCGGTGAAAAGATATCCATTAATGACTGCAAGGTCTTCATTAATGGAAAGTTGTTGCCTGAGCCTTATTTAAACGACTTCGACCTTGCTCAAACAGTTGTTGAGGATCGCTGCCGCGTGCCATTGATGGACGAGATGATTATTCCGGACAACCAACTTTTTGTGATGGGTGACAACCGACCACAATCTTTTGACAGTCGCATGTTTGGCCCGATTGAACAAAAACTTGTTGTTGGAAGAGCCTTCGTGATTATCTGGCCGTTGAGCGCGGCAAAGTTTCTCTAACCTTGTTTGCTGATGACTTCGACCATTCGGTCTGGCCAATCACTAAAAACACCGTCTAGTCCCATCCGAACACCGTTTTCAATCACCGCTTCGTGCTGCATGTCCCACCCAAAGCTGACGATGTTGAACCGGTGAAAGAGGGCGACCAATCCGCCATTCCAATCTGAATAATGCATATTGAAGGCTTCAATGCCATTTGCAGCAAGTGTTGCTGCGCGACGTTCCGGTCCCTCCTTGATCTTTGCTAGTCGAGTCGAATCGACAAACTTGCACCTTCGAGTGGATGATCTTTTGTCGATTAACAAGCCGCAATTCGGATGGCAGAGCCACAGTCGGTCAAGCATGGTTTCATCGATATTTGCCACAGTTCGTTCAATCGTCTCGAATACCACCGGGTCCTTGACATCAAGACTGAGTTGGTATTGCGTTCCACAATGTTGCAGCAATTGCTCAAGACTGGGTATATGAGAAGGTAAGGCCGATCGATCCATCTCCGCAATTGGTTTGGACCGCAAACGTGATTTCACCACGCCATCATGATCGAGCACCAACACTCCATCTCGAGTGACCCAAATGTCGCTTTCTAATCCGTTCGCACCCAGTTTGAGAGCGAGCGAAAACGCATCAAGAGTATTTTCGGGGGCATATGCGCTTGCACCACGATGGGCGAAAAGAATCGGCTCGTTCAGGAGAGATGGAAGCCGTTGCTGCACAGAGCAATGATATGGCAAAGTATCTGCAGCCTTTAGACTGTTGGAATGTTTAATTTCTCGGGAAGCGAGATCATTTTTTTATTGATTCTCGGTCTCGTGGTGCTTGGCCCGGAAAAGCTTCCTCCCGTGTTGCGCAAGATGGGTCAGTTGTACGGACAATTCAAACGCATTACAGGTGATGCACAGTCCGAATTCAGGGGAGCATTCGCCGAGCCGATTCGCGATATGCAAAAGGCCGCTAACGAGTACAAGACTGTTTTCACAGATGCCTCGAAACAAGTCGAAAGCGAATATGTGCAAACGACATCGCTTTTCAAAGAGAGTGCTCACCAGCAAGAGATAGAGGCTGCCGTTGAGCCGGAATTCATCCCGTATGAGACGACCCCAAGTGCGGTCGAAGATTTGAGCCTTGAGCCAAAGATTATTGAATACGAAATCAAGAAGGATAAGTAGTGGCCTGGCGCTTTTCAAAGACTGTCGTAGATGGTTCGGAGCCGATGTCGATCATGGCGCATCTCTCAGAATTGCGAATGAGAATAATTCGCTCGTGTCTTTCGATAGCCATCGGGGCAGCAGTTATCTTGATTTTTTATGATCAGGTTTTGCACTTTCTCACACAGCCATATCGAAATATCTGCACAGCCCGTCCTGATTTCAACTGCGATGGATCCTTGTATGCACTGGGACCGATTGAAGGTCTAGCTTCGCGAATGCGGATCGCCGGTTATGGCGGCATCATCATCTCGGTGCCGATTATTCTTTGGCAACTTTGGAGATTCGTTTCACCGGCGATGAGTTCTAAAGAAAAGAAGTACGCGGTTCCATTTGCGGTTTCATCGTTTTTTCTTTTTGTTTTTGGTGGCGCACTTGCGTTTTGGACTCTCGACAAAGCTCTTGAGTTTCTCATTTCATGGTCGGGTGCGGATGTTAACCAGACATATCAGATTGCCAAATACATCAGCCTTGTCGCTCTTATGGTGCTTGCGTTCGGTGCCGGGTTTCTGCTTCCGGTGATTGTTGTATTTTTGCAATTGGTTGGCGCAGTGACTCCGCAGCAACTGCGCAAGCAATGGCGAATTGCCGTAATGGTTGTATTCGTTATCGCCGCGATCATTACTCCTAGCGGGGACCCAATCAGCATGCTCGCGCTAGCAGTGCCCATGTCTGTTTTGTATGTGGTTGCTGTGGTCATTGGTTTTGTTGCGCAACGACGCAAACGGAAGAAGTCACAAAACGACGACATAGCCTCCGAGTAATCGTTATGTCGGATGCTGATGATTCAAAATTGACAGCAAGATACGACTTCGCACTCGACAAATTTCAACTGGATGCGATAGCAAGTATCAACGATGGTCTCAACGTATTGGTGGCAGCACCTACTGGATCAGGCAAAACAGTCGTAGCCGAATATGCAGTCGCACGAGCACACCGAGCTGGACTGAGATCCTTTTATACGGCTCCGATCAAAGCCCTTTCGAACCAGAAGTTTGTTGAACTGAGCACTTTCTATGGCGAATCTCAAGTGGGGTTACTAACAGGCGACAACAGTATTAATCCCAATGCTCCAATTGTGGTGATGACTACCGAAGTTTTGCGAAACATGATCTATGCGCGTTCCCAAGCACTTGATTCATTGGGAGTCGTCGTGCTTGATGAAGTGCATTTTTTGCAAGATGCATATCGTGGCCCTGTCTGGGAAGAGGTGATTATCCATCTCGAACCGACAGTGCAGCTTGTCTGTCTGTCCGCAACCGTCTCAAATGCGACAGAGTTGTGCGACTGGCTGACAACTGTTCGTGGACCAACAACTCCGATTGTTGAAACAAAGAGACCCATTGAACTCACCAATCATTATCTTGTTGGCGACAAGGCCTCAAACACGCTACGAACGTTTGATGTGTTGATAGACGGTCGTGCCAACCCGGAAGTGACACGCTTTGAACAAGCAAAGTCAAATGCACCCGTTCGACATGCTGGCCGTCAAAATTCGAGACAATACGGCGCACCCCAGCGATTGTTTGCTCCGCAGCGGTCGGACATCATTAAAGAACTTTCCGCTGCCGATCTGTTACCCGCAATCTTCTTCATATTCAGTCGTAATCAATGCGATGAAGCGGCCAAGTCTTGTTTAAAGATGGGAATTTCGCTCACAACGCCTGCAGAAAAGAAGGAGATTGTCGCGATAGCACACGAACGCCTAGCGGGTTTCAGCGACGATGATCTTGCCGCGCTCGAGTTCACGCAATTTGTCAAACAACTTGAGGCTGGTATCGGATCGCATCACGCTGGAATCGTGCCGACTTTCAAGGAGATTGTTGAAACTTGCTTTGCGCGAGGTCTAGTCAAAGTTGTGTTTGCAACCGAGACACTTGCGGTGGGGATCAACATGCCTGCACGTGCTGTTGTCCTCGACAAAATCACCAAATTCAATGGCGAAAACCACCAGATGCTCAAACCATCTGACTATGCGCAACTAACTGGTCGTGCTGGTAGGCGAGGTCTTGACGACATCGGACACGCACTAGTTGTGTGGAGCCCATTCGTCACATTCGAACAGGTTGCGACATTAGTAGCGAGCAGATCATTTGTTCTTAATTCGGCTTTTCGTCCCACCTACAACATGGCAGCAAATCTCATTCGCTCTACTTCACAAGTGCAGGCAAGACATCTTCTCAACCTTTCATTCGCCCAGTTTCAAGC
>JBIKZO010000024.1:0-16753 GCA_044354675.1 Ilumatobacteraceae bacterium
CATATAACTGTTCGCGAAGTGAGCAAAGACGAACATGATCATTCCGATGAAGAAACCTCAGAAACCACTGAGGCGAAAGAGGACGGGCACGACCACGGTGCGTACGACCCACACCTGTGGCTCTCCCCTGGTGCAATGTTGGAAATGCTGCCCCAGTTGTCTAACGCGCTGAGTACTGCGATTGGCGCCGACTTGAGCGCACAACGCACAACACTTGAAAGTGCACTCACTGCTTTAGATAGTGAGATAAAAGAAATTATGAGTGGCTTTACCTGCGAACTGGTGAGCGGACACGACGAACTGGGCTACTTTGCCGACCGCTATGGTTGCGAAGTAATTGGGGCAATCATTCCATCGTTTTCTACGACATCTGAGGCAAGCGCTGGCGAACTTGCCGACTTGAAAGCCGAAGTTGAAACTCACGGTGTTCCGGCAATCTTTACCGGGATTGGAACATCTCCCGACGTTGCCGAACAACTTGCCGCCGAGTTGGGTGTGAAGACAGTGACACTGTCAACACACTTCCTAGACGGTGCTGCTGATTATCAAGAGTTTATGCTGCGTATGGTCAACCAAATAGCAGAAGCGCTCGGCTGAGCAGCCCATTGCACATATCCTTGATATGTGCAATGGCTTGGTAACAGTATGTTCATAGAACCATTCCTTAACAATGAGTTTCTGCGCTTTGCATTGATCGGCGGAATCTTGGTGGCCCTGACATGTGCGATCGCCGGAACATTTGTGGTGCTACGCGGTCTTGCTTTTGTTGGCGATGCTCTCGCCCACGGAGTTTTACCCGGTATTGCAACGGCTCTCATCTTGGGCGTCTCTGGCATCGTTGGCGCCGCCGTGGGTGCAGTGGTGATGATGGGCGGGGTAAGCCTTGTTACACGTCGCTTTCGCCTTTCCGGTGACACTGCAATCGGCTTGTTGTTCGTTGGAATGCTGGCGTTAGGTGTCATCATCACCTCGCGGAGCGACGCATTCGTTGGCGACCTCACTCGCATATTGTTCGGTGAACTACTTGGCGTCAGCGGAACTGATTTGTTGATGCAATTGTGCGCACTTGTAGTTGTAGGTGCAATTGCCTTTGTGGGTCGACGACCATTTCTGCTGTTGTCCGTCGATGAAGGCCTTGCCCGCACCTCCGGTTTTTCCACTCGCTTTTTTCATAATGCGATGCTGACAATGGTGGCCGTCACCGTCGTTGCTAGCTTTCAAACCGTAGGAACACTGTTGGTGCTGGGCATGCTGATTGCACCGGCAGCCACTGGTGCACTCTTTGCTCGAAGCATTTCGAGCATGATGACAATCGCTGCCATTGTTGGAACACTGTCTACATATATAGGGCTACTGCTCAGCTACCACTTTGATCTTGCTGCAGGTGCCACCATCGTGTTTACGGCCGTCATGTTCTTCGCTTTGGCCGCAGCGTTTACTGAAGTTCGTAAATCACTCAGTAAACCAAGCGACAGCGAGCACGAACATCCCCATGCTCACGGACACGTGCATATCTGATGGCAACAACAACAATTTTGGCTGACCACTTGTGTGTGGGTTACGGCAAACGCCCCGTGGTCGAGGGCGTAACTCTCGACATGCAACCGGGAGAACTCTTGGTACTTGTAGGAACCAATGGTTCGGGTAAATCAACATTGCTCAAGACACTGGCAGGACTCATTCATCCGGTGCATGGCGAATTGCACGTGCTCGGCAAACATGCGGGACAACTCCCAACTCGTGTTGCCTATTTGCCCCAACATCCTGTCTCTTCGCACACACTTCCACTGCAAGTGCGCGACATGGTGGCCATGGGTCGGTTTGCACACCTCGGACTGTTTAAACGCGTCGGTGCTTCTGACCGAGCCATCGTGAATACCGCAATGCAACGCACCGGCATCGAAGCACAAGCATCTCAACCAATTCGCGACTTGTCAGGTGGCCAACAACAACGGACTCACTTGGCACAAGTGCTCGCCCGTCAAGCCGAGATTTTGTTACTCGATGAACCAACGGCGGGTCTCGACATCAACGGGCGCAAGCTCGTCGCAGATCTCGTTTCAGCCGAGCGTGCGCGAGGAGTGACTGTGGTGATGGCGACACACGAACTAAAGGATGCCGATGATGCAACATCGGTGATGTTGCTCGCCCAGCGAGTTGTGTCTGTGGGCCCACCTGATGTGGCTTTGCGTGATGAATACCTACGCGAATGCTTCGGTTTTACTCAGCCTCACTAACGCCCTCGAGCGCCAGTAACTGTTTTTTCATTTTCAGTCCAAGCGAATAGCCGCCGAGCGAACCGTCGCTGGCCACAACCCGGTGACACGGCACGATGATTGGAATCGGATTTTTGCCGTTGGCTGAGCCAACTGCACGAAAGGCCTTGGGCTTCTTAATGTTGGACGCTTGTTGACCGTACGAAATTGTTTTCCCAAACGGAATACGACACAGAGCGCGCCATGCTTGCACTTGAAACTCGGTGCCAACAAGATCAAGAGCAACATCAAAAGATCTGCGCTTGCCTGCAAAGTACTGATCAAGTTGCTGTTTGGTTTTTTTCAAAATCGCCTGAGCAGATGCATTTTGAGCAGTCTCAACATGCGCAGTGTTACTGCGAACGTCAATGGCAACAAGACCTTTTTCCGACGCCACGAGTCTGAGTTTGCCAACAGGGGAAGCAATGACCAAGTGATTGCGCACCGTTTGCTTGCTATTCATGCCAGTGAATCTACTGCGTCGTGGCAACCTGCCACACTGGAGAGATGACCACAACAATCATGATGGACATTGAAAGCCCAGCCAAAAAGCGCATCGCTCTTGTTGCTCACGACAACATGAAGGACGAAATGCTGGAATGGGCCGCACATCACCGCACCGAATTAAGCAACCATATTCTTGTAGGCACCGGCACCACTGGTCGGCTTGTGCAAGAACACACCGGACTCGAAGTTGAGCGCCTTCGCTCTGGCCCACTTGGCGGCGACCAACAAATGGGCGCGCGTATTGCTGAAGGCAAGATTGACATCTTGATGTTCTTTTGGGATCCCCTAGAACCACAACCACACGACCCAGACATCAAAGCACTCTTACGTATTGCTGCAGTGTGGAATATTCCCGTTGCGTGCAACCGTGCAAGCGCCGACTTTATTATTTCTTCGCCACTGATCTCGCAGGTGTATCAGCGACGAGTGCCCGAATACTTGTAGCTAGCCCCTAGAGGGCTGGTGGTGCCGGCGGGCCGTACTTGTTCATGTTTGGATCGCTGCGTTGTAAAGCAACAATAAAACCGACAAGTGGAATAATTGACCACCAACCCGCGCGACCAGTGTCATGCATACGGCGCCAACCAATAGCAATTGAAGGAATGATCATTGCAATTGAAACGAGAGTTCCCAACGATGAAAAAATCGCCGATGAGAAAAGTGTGGCAATTACATTGAATAGAGTCCAATACCAATATGCAGAGCGTGAAGATCTGCCATTGAAGTTTGCGTAGTTTTGAAACCCAGACTTAACTGCGGTTTGAAAATTCACTCTTTGTCTCCCTGTGGCTTTGGCTCCTTGGGCAAGCCCAATACGCGCTCTCCCACAATGTTGCGCTGAATCTGGCTTGTGCCACCCCAGATGGTTTCAGAGCGTGAGAAGAAGAATGTCGACATCATCGAGCTGACTGGGTATCCCTCGCGGCGCTTGTCGCGCAACGCACCGGGCCAGTTGCCATCTGCTGGGCCAGCATTGATCAACATCGAGTTGGCACCATTGATATCGAGTGCGAGTTCCATCGCACGTTGATGCATCTCACTCCAATACATCTTGTTGCTCGCACCAAGCGCAAGCACACCCATGTCTTTTTTGTTTTCAAGGGTTGCACTGAGTGATCGCAGACCGTTGTATCGCAAGATCTGAATCTTGGAGTAAAACTGCATCAAGCGCTGACGAATGGTGTCGTCATTGATTGATCCATTTTCTTTTGCTGCAACTGTCATCAAACGAAACTCTTCTTCAAATCGGCGATAACCAGTTGTCGCGCTCATGCCACGCTCAAAAGCGAGAGTACTGTTTGCTACCTTCCAACCATTGTTGACTCCACCAACCACGTTGTTCTTCGAGCAACGTGCATCGGTGAAAAACACTTCGCAAAACTCTGCAGTGCCGTCTGGCTGCACAATGCCGCGCACTTCTACACCTGGTTGACGCATTGGGACCAACAAGTAGGTGATGCCCGCATGCTTGGCGGCTGAAGGATCGGTGCGCGTGAGCAAGAAGCAATAGTCGGCGTGATGCCCACCAGTTGTCCAAACTTTTTGTCCATTGATAACCCACTCGTCACCGTCGAGCACCGCAGTGGTCTTGAGGCTTGCTAAGTCACTGCCGCTGTTCGGTTCGCTGAAGCCCTGGCACCAGCGCATCTTGCCATTCAAGATCTGTGGCAAAAATTCTTTCTTCTGTTCCTCTGTTCCCCACTGCAACAGTGTTGGTCCTACAAGAGTGTCACCAAAAAAATCGGCGCGCATCGGAGCCTTTGCATTTGCAAACTCTTCCGCCAACACCACACCTTGCAATGTCGACAAACCTTTGCCACCGTATTCGACTGGCCACGTTGCACAAATCCATCCACCTTCAAACAACTTTGTTGGCCACGCTTCGTTAAATGCTTTGCGCTCGGCCGACGACATTTCAAAACCTTTGTCGAACCATCCCTTTGGAAGGTTGGACTTGAGCCACGTTTGTACTTCGGTTCTAAAGGCCTCTGCCTCCGGGGTGTATTCGATCATGCCTCTATTCTGCCCGCTCACAAGCACTCCAGTCCAAGCGCACGTCACGCCAACGCAGTACGGCGTTAACAGAGCCGTGACAATTGACTCGTAGAATTACTTCATGATCAATGCAGTTCTCGGCAGCGCCAGCGAGACGCTCAATATTGGGCGCATTTTGCTGGATCTGACAATCATTTTGATCGTCGCAAAAGTAGCTGCCGAAGTATCTGATCGCATTCACGTGCCCGCTGTCATTGGGGAGATTGCAGCTGGAATCCTGATCGGACCATCAGTTTTAGGGCTGGTCAACACCGGCGACATGCTGTTCTTTCTCGCCGAGCTTGGCGTCATCTTGTTGCTTATTCAAGTAGGACTCGAGACCGACATTATTGAACTCAAGAGTGTTGGTCGCGCAAGCATCTTGGTAGCGATCATTGGTGTGGTGCTACCGATGGCACTTGGTTTTGGTGCAAGCTCACTACTAGGCGAATCAATCAACACATCACTCTTCGTTGGCGCAGCACTCACCGCCACTTCAATCGGTATTACTGCTCGTGTGTTTGGCGACTTGCGCGCACTAGCAACTGTTGAAGCACGAACGGTGCTCGGTGCTGCAGTTGTCGACGACGTACTTGGACTCATCATCCTCACTGTGGTCACGCGTGTCGTCGAACAAGGCACTGTGGGTATCGGCACAATCGCGTCAACCATCGGGCTCGCAATCGGTTTCCTCGCCGTCACGAGCACTGTTGGTTTCACGATCTTCCCTCAACTTTTTGCGCGCATCGCAAAAGGTGCGCGCTCAGCCTCAACAGTGTCGGTCGTTGCGATCGGTATCGCGCTTGGTTTTTCAGTACTTGCCGAAAAAGCACACCTCGCACCAATCATTGGCGCATTTGTGGCCGGTCTTGCATTGCGACGCATCGCAGCACACGAGCGTGTAGAGCGCGACGTTTCATCAATTGCACAAATATTTGTTCCAATCTTTTTCTTAAACATCGGCATCTCAACCAACATTCGGGCAATGGCAGATACACGAGTAATCGGAGTTGCTGTATTGATTTCAGTTGTTGCAGTCATAAGCAAAATTGCAGCAGCGTCTGGGGCAATTGGATCACGCGGCGACAAGTGGACAATTGGTTTTGGCATGTTGCCTCGCGGCGAAGTTGGTCTTATTTTTGCGAGCATTGGCTTGAGCGTTGGAGCGCTCTCAGAAGAGCTTTACGGGTCAGTACTTGTTGTCGTACTCGTCACAACACTTATTGCACCACCTTTGCTGCGATGGAGACTTGGAACCCAAGCGCAGGCTATTGAAGACTCAACTGCACTTGCAATGAGACCACTTGAAGGTTGGGTCAAGACCATCGATGGGCAAATAGTTCTTAACGGCGCTCCCCCTGTGCGCTCGCTTGTAGAAATTGGACTAGCAACGGCCTCGCTCGCAGTGGATGCACGTCCAAGTAGCCAACTACTCGACTGGTTTGCGCTGCACCGCAATGCAACATTGAGCTGGAATGATGATGCAACGATTGGATTGTTGCGCGTATTGCGAAATGGTTCTGCCCGTTCGTGGAGATTCCTAGAAACGATTGGTTTCATTCAGCGCGCACTCCCTGAAGTGTCTGAGGCAATGGCCGCACGATCAAGCGATTCAACCGAACTTGACCCAACACACTCATTGCAGTTCCCCACTGTTGAAACAATTTGTTTAACCTCACACGCAAGCACCGATGATCTCGTACTTGCAGCATTCGCAAAAGATATTTCGGACTCTGGGGCCAATGGACCAGATGCAATTGCTCGGCTTGGGCTCGACTTGGCTACCAGCAAGTCGGTGTTGATGCTTCTCGATGGCGCTCAACTCTTACGCAACATCGTGCAAAGTGAACCGTTGCAAATAACGCCACGTCTACTTTCACAGATTGCCAATCACCTTAAGAACCCGCTCCTCGTTGAGCAATGTCGTCAGCTTGTCAGCGCACGACAAGATATGAGTGACACTCAAAATTTGGCATTAGTTGGCATCGTTGCCGATGTCCAAGAAGTGCTCGCACACCCAGACCTCGTTGATTCAGAATCAAACACGCTTGTAGAGAGTCGGTTGCAGGCAGCACTTGCACTCACATCGGACGAAGCAATTCGCGCACGCATTACCTATGCGCCTGCGAGTTACGCGCTCACGCATACTCCACAACAGTTGCTGGACCATGCACTGCTTGTTGAGCCAATGCCACCTTCGGGTGATGCACGAATCGTCGTATTACCTACGCAGAACAATGATCAGTGGTTGGTCAATATTGCGTGCCGCGACAGATCAGCCCTGCTCGCTCGGTTATCTGGTGCACTTTCATCACTCGACCTCAATGTGCTCAATGCCGAGATCGCCACATGGGCAGATGGCGCGGTACTCGACATATTTTCAGTGCAATCATCTGTTGAGCCACGAATCGGTGATGTATCTGACGCGGTTCAACGATCCCTAAAGTCGCGAAATGTCAAGACCTCAGGCGGTCCATTCAAATTGACTGTGCGACTCGATCACTCTGCTCACCCATGGCACTCCATCATGCGCGTAGAGGGCGAAGACCACACCGGTCTGTTGCGCGACATCACGGCGACACTTGCCAAACTCAAGGTCGTCATCCATCATGCACAAATTGGCACCGACCAAGGTCGTGTACACAACATGTTTGAGATCTCCGATGCCCATGGCAGAAAACTTTCCGAACAAGCGTCAAACAAGATCGTTCGCGCATTGCGCTAGTTGCACGACATCGCAACCTTGTAGGCCATGTCGTAGAGTATTTATATGACCGTTACCGAGACAGCCCCTGCAGGACTCGAGCGCTGGACGCACCAGTGGAAAGAGCTGTACGAAGAAGTCATTAACACTGGTTTGTGCACCGGATGTGCCGGCTGCGTTATTGCATGCCCACACGAAGTGATCGGTTACAAGCACGAAGAAGGCAACTACAAACCGTTTCATATTGAAGAAGAACTCGGCCTCGACAATTGTGGTCACGGAGAAAAGGGTTGCACCAGTTGCACGCGAGCATGCCCACGCTTTCGCACTTGGGAGCCAGACGCCGACATGCATCTGTTTGGCAAAACACGCGATGACAGCGCGATGTATGGCCAATACAAGCAACTGCTTCTTGTGCGAGCCGCCGACGACAACGTGCACGAAAAAGGTCAAGACGGCGGCTTTGTGAGCGCAATGCTCATCTGGCTCATGAAACACGACTACATCGATGCAGCACTCACCAGTTTCATGGAAGGCGACGGCACATCGTGGAAGGCATTGCCAGGCATTGCCCGCAACCCAGAAGACGTGCTCAAGGCTGCTGGTAGTCGTTATACATATTCGGCAAACACCCTCGCGCTCAAGCAAGCACAAGAAGAGGGCCTCAGCCGTTTGGCACTTGTTGGTATGAGTTGCCAATCATCTGTACTTCCAATCATGTGGAAGCGCAAAGTTGGCAAGACCGGCAAGCCATTCCTTTTCAATATTGGATTGCTGTGCTCGAAGACATTTGATGATGCAATCTTTGAAGAACTCTTCTTGGCAAAGTATGGCCTGAAAAAAGAAGAGATGATCAAGATGAACATCAAGGGTGCCTTCCAGATCTGGATGAAGGACGGCTCATTCCACGAAATCGATTTGAAAGAATGTCATCAGTGGACGCGCGAAGGTTGCAAAACCTGTCCTGACTTTGCTGCCGAGCACGCCGACATCTCGACTGGCGGTATTGGTGAAGACAATGCATGGACTCTGTGCGTTGTGCGCACTGCACTTGGCGAAGAAGTAATGAACCGCATGATTGCCGATGGCAGTGTGATTGCTCGCCCAGCCGAGACCGATGCAACGGCAATGAAACTCTTGAAGTTGCTGAGTACTGTCAGCCGCAGGCGTTGGCCGGCAACTGCAAACCCTGCCCCACTTGTTGGTGTACCACCACCGAAGAAGAAGGTTGACGGAACGGTTCCTGCTCCACACTGATTAACTAGCCAGGCTTACAGCTTTCGTAAATACATCGTCCAGCATTTTTTCGGTGAGCTTGCCAGTAAACGTATTTTGCTGACTCGGGTGATAACTGCACACAAGTTGGTATTTCCCGGCTTGTACGACTACGCCATGACCAAACTTTGGTCGTGGCTTAACACCCAACTCGTCGCATGCGGCCTGCAGTGCAAATGCGCCGAGGCAAACAATGACTTTTGCATGAGTGAGCAACTCGAGTTCTTGTTGTAAAAAAGGCGAACACTTCACACGCTCTGCTGGTGTCGGCTTGTTTTGAGGTGGCGCACACTTAACAGCAGCAGTTACCCACGCATCGTTGAGCACGAGTCCATCATTCACATCTACCGAAGTTGGTTGATTGGCCAAACCTGCAGTGTGCATTGCGCGATACAACCAATCGCCACTGCGATCACCAGTAAAAACTCTTCCGGTGCGATTTGCTCCGTGAGCACCAGGGGCCAGGCCAAGCACAATGATGCGCGCGTTCTTGTCGCCAAACCCGGAAATTGGTTTGCCCCAATAAACGTCGTCACGATAAGCCGCGCGCTTTTCGACCGCCACCTTGCGGCACCACTTGACAAGGCGTGGACACTTTTCACATGCATGCACTTGCGCCTCTAGTTGGCGCAATGTGGGGCTGCTGGCAGGTCGTGACACTGCATCGCACGATAGTTTGTGAGTGTCATGACTCGCGCAAAAAGCACCAAACCAACACTGATTTTGATGATTCGCCATGGCCGCACCCCCACCACCGGCAAGGTCCTGCCCGGTCGTGCAAAGGGCTTGCATCTGGCCGAAAGTGGTGTGGCAGAAGCCAACCGTGTCGCAGAGCGCTTGTCGGAGATCAAAGGCATCACCGCTGTCTATGCATCGCCACTCGAGCGCGCACGAGAGACCGCTGCGCCGATTGGCAAGATCCTTAAACACAAAGTGCAGATTCATCAAGGACTGCTTGAATGTGATTTTGGCAAATGGACTGGTGCGCAATTGACTGCGCTGATGAAAAAACCAGAGTGGACAACGGTGCAAAAGGCTCCAAGTATTTTCCGCTTTCCCAACGGTGAAAGTTTCACCGAGATGCAATCGCGCATGGTCGGAGCACTCGACGATATTCGCGCAAAACATCCTGGCGAGATTGTTGTGTGCGTCAGTCATGCCGACCCAATCAAAGCCGCTGTTGCGCATGCAATGGGCACACACCTCGACTTGTTTCAACGCATCGTGATCAGCACGTGCTCGGTAAGTGCCGTCGCATATTCGATGAGCGGGCCAGTTGTACTCACTGTCAATTCGACTGGCGGGTCACTAAGCGAGTTGCGCCCATCATGAGTGCGTTTTACGAATTTGATCAGGCCGATGCATTTACAAGTGGCGCAATCGGTGAGCCGGGTTCGCGTCTGTTTGTGATTCAGGTGCGAGCCGATGGACAACACGTGACGATGAAGTGTGAAAAGCAGCAAGTGGCAGCACTCGCGCAATACATGCGCCAACTGCTCGCTGATGCGCCAGCTGCATATGACAGACCAATCAATGATGCGATGCAACTCTCTTCCCCAATTGACATCGAGTTTGTTGTTGGCACAGTGGGCATCGCCTACGACTCACGCAATGACCGCATGGTTGTGCAGATTGAGGAACTTGTGCCCACCAACGACGACAATGAGCCGATTGATGATGTAGACCCAGGCCGAGTGCGGGTGCAGATGAGCCGTGGTCAGGCAGCAGGATTTTGTGAACATTCAGACGATGTGGTGGCAGCGGGACGTCCTCCCTGCATATTTTGTGGCCACCCGATTGATCTTGACGGTCACGCATGCCCACGAATGAACTAATTGAAATCCTGCTTCACGGGCAAGTCGAGATTGTTTCGCGCATGCCGCACAGCAGCAACGCAACTTTCCTAGTAACTGTTACTTGCAATGACAACGAAGTTCGCGGAATTTACAAACCACTCAAAGGTGAACGCCCGCTGTGGGACTTTGAACCCGGCCTCCATCGCAACGAAGTTGCGGCTTACCGACTCTCTGAAGCAATGGGTTTAGGGATTGTGCCGCCAACGATTTTGCGTGATGGCCCATTTGGCGAAGGCTCGGTGCAGCTTTTTGTCGATGTGGATGTGCAACAGCATTATTTCACTATTTTTGAGCAACGCGAAGATTTGCACGACCGACTGCGAGCGATGTGTGCTTTTGATATTGTTGCGAACAACACCGATCGTAAAGGTGGGCATTGCCTGATTGATGCAGATGACCACATTTGGGCAATCGACCACGGCGTGTGTTTCTCCCCCGACTTCAAACTGCGCACAGTGATTTGGGAATTTGGTGGCGAAGAATTGCCAGACAATCTCCGTGCCGTCATTGAGCCGCTCATTGAGACTGTTCCCCTCGATGTCTCAGCGCTTCTCAATAGTGAACAAGTTGTGGCTTTGCAAGAACGCGCACAGTGGATCTGTGAGGGCGGAGCATTTCCAATCGATCGCAGTGGCACGCGATATCCGTGGCCAATCCTTTGAGCGATTTCAATCAACTCATCGACCGCAGTGATCTGGATGGTTTGGTGCGCATGGTTGACGACCTGTGTTCAAGTCGTGATTGGTCATCACTCTTGCAACTGCGCAACTCGTGCAGGCTCGCAACCGCAAGTGGCAAGCAATTGTGGCCAGCATCGACACTTGCCGAATATCGCCTTGCCCTGCTGGCCCCTGCGCACATCGCTGCCCAGGTGGTCGAAGAGGATTCGGGAAGGTTTACTCTCGGACCACTCACCGAAGTAATTGCTCAAAACCATCAGTGGTCGGATTTGCAACACGAGTTGACACCTTCGCCAATTGCATCGTTCGTTGCACACGAGTGTGCAATGCGCGGGCAGCACATCGAAAACCCTGCCGACGTTTTTGATGCGCTCGAAACTCCACTCGAGTTGCAGTCATGGGAGCCCGACTACGAACTTGCCGTCTATCGCGACAACTCTGCAGAGTTTCCGTCACCCGAGCTTCCACCAACGTCAACCAGTCATGTAGTAACAGCTGCTGCTTCATCAGAAATTGCAAATATCCAAGACAATGCAGTCGTAGATGCAGTGCACCAACTCGTTGGTGCGTGGACAACGTCATCCAATGGCACATTGCAGGTTGGTGCAGCACGCGGTGATGAATCTCATGCACTTGCATCTCTGGGAATTACATCGGCAACATTGCGCGCACTTCAGCCAAATCAAGCATTGGCGTCGTTGGCTTGGGCCGGTGCAAGCGGTGGTGCGTTTGGTCGGCGTCGTGGTGCAGCTGCAGGACGTGACAGCGCGTGGTGGTTGCTTAGCGCACTCTCGGGGCGGGCAGATCAATTGCCTCTCAAAAACGACGAGATTGGCGACGTACTGCATTCATTGAAATGGTGGTGGTTTGATGCAGACCAGAGCCCAACGGGCTGGCAATTGCAACTTGTGATCGTTGACGAGCAACGCGGTTTATCGTGGGCGATCAATGCCCGAGACTCAGTTTGATGCTCGCCTTAAAGGACAGTGACGAGACCGATAATCAGTAACACAATGCCAAGCAATTTGCTCACAAATGTTGATGGCCAAGCTTTACTCGAACGACCAAACCATCCAAACATGGTGAGCACAAGCCCAGGAATGCCGAGCAACACAAACCCATACTGAACCATCTCATCTGGATTCGGAACGTTGTCAGCGACAAGTCCTCCCCACCACTTGGCTACAAACAACATCAAAACTATCTTGAATATTCCGCGTGGAAGATAACGATGCATCGCTTTAAAGTCGGGGAATCTTTCATCGATAAAGCCGATGAGTTTTGGTGCCAAGTACAGCACTCCACCGAGCCACCACGCCCAGTTGTTTCCGATGAAAACAAGTGCAACAAACATAAAGACGCATGTTCGGATGATTGCCGACACCAGCTTCTGCCGCTCTGGCACTTCGGGCAACCGTTGATTCTCAATTTTCGTGAGTCGACTCGGCGTCAGCACACGTGCAGTATTTTCGAGTGCATATCGAGCTGCTAATGCGAGTAGAGCAACAACACGTATTACTCCAATGCGATCGGCATCAACGGTGCGAATGCCAGTGAGTGCGGGCAATGCCGAGAACATTGCACCTGCAACCCAAGCACCGAATAGCGTGATTAGCACAAAGTCAGTAGCACGCTCCCACACCCCAAGCGATCCAGAGGCCAAGCGACGGAATGGACGCATTGCAGAACCAGCAAGTGAAACTGCAAACGCGAGAACCCAAATGCCAAGTATTCCGCGCACCGAATCGGTGGTGTTAAATGATGCATGGAAGTTTGCAAGCACGGCAAATACCGCGACGGAAATAAAACCAGCGAACGAATCGAAAATACCAATCACCATTAACGTCGCCATCAATGCCAACGAAGGCATCACAACTTCATAATTCGTATCGCGTGCAGCAAGCACACCAACGACTACACCAAGCAATGGCATGGCGACCCACAGCCAACCAATCAATGCTCGTAAATATGCTCCGTCGGCAAACACACGAGCAATCATCGGTGATTTTCGAACCATGCGAGTTGGCATGTCATACGACAAGCGATCCAGCATCGGTAACACTGGTGGGTGTACCGCATCTGACCGATCATCTGTATTTGACGCACGGAAACTCACTGAAACTTCGGCCACGTCGCCAGACTCTCGCTCTTCTTTTCGGGATGCAACTGCGCCAAGTGCGGCCAACAACACCATTGCTTCAACGGTGAGATCTATTACCTTCTTTGGTTCACTTCTCGGCTCGTACGGTCCAACGACTGCAGGTCGTGCGATAATTTCAACACCCACATCGACTGAACGCAACGTACCGTCTGGTGCGATGCCATTGACCTGAGCCGTGTGGTCGCCAACATGTACGTCTGATCCAATTTTGTAACGCTGCGAAAATTCTCCGTTGGCATCAACTTTGAGCTGACCCAGTTCTTTCGGTGTTGAAAACAGCCATGTGGATGCATCGCTATTGGGTTGCAACCCACCGCCAGCAACAGTGATGTAGTCATCGTGTTCGACAATGACCATGCCACGGCTATTGAGACGAACCGACTTGTTTTCATTTGTCAATGCAGCGATCTCAATGCGCAGACCATCGCTTGTAGTGAGAACAACTGAGCTCGCACCAACGGGCTCAACTTTGACCCATCCGTCGGGTGCCATACCCGCAACAGAACCAATGCCATCAGCGATCTTTGCAACTTCAGTTTCTATTACTGGTATGCGTGGGTTGGGTTCAGTGAACTGCACTGGCAGGGCTGTCGTTTCTGGTGATCCGCTGTCGACAGCAGCAGCAATAGTCGTTGGGGGCACCGTGAAAAGTGGTGCCAATGGTTTGAATACGCTAGTCGTAGTTGTCGTTCGAATGCGCGGAGCGATTGTGGTCGATGTAGTTGTGGTGGTTGTCGTTGGCAACGTTGTGGTTGTGGTTGTGGTTGTGGTTGTGGTTGTGGTTGTGGTTGTGGTTGTGGTTGTGGTTGTGGTTGTGGTTGTAGTGGATACTGATTCAGCCGAACCACCACCGCCCTGAGGTGCAGCCGTTGTAGTCGTCGCCGTAACAGTTGCGCTAGTTGTAAAAGATATTCCGTCATTTCCGGCAGTGTCTTGTATTGCCGAATTAGAAGTTGCCGAATTTGGAGTTGGTGCCGTATACGAAACTGAGATGATGTCCCCGATAACAGCCGGTGTTCCAAACGTTAAAATTACCGTTGACCCACTCACAGAAATAGAACTCACCGTTATTGATGTGGTGCCAACTGAAACGGCGAAGTCGCCAGCAACAGCAGTCGTTGCATTAAGCACTTCGTTGAATGTCAGAGTTACTTGTGTGCCAGCCGTGTTTGCTGCTGCCGAGCTCAATGTAGGTCCAGTTGTATCAATAACAATTGCCTGTGCGCCAGCAATATTGCTGGTCCCAGTTGGCAATGCCGTTGAAGTCATTGCATTGCCAGCAGAATCTGTTGGTGCTGATGTAAGCGCGTATGACGACACAGTCAAATCAGCGCTGTTGTCCCCCGTGCCTACGGTGTAGGTGCCTGTGAATGTTGTAGATGTCGCCTTTGTCAATACCACGGTGTCACCCGTATCAAGGGTGACGGTGATTGACGCGCCGTCAGCAACGGCCTCGCTCATTGTTGCTGTGATATTTGCAGTACCGCCAACACCCAACTTGCCATTCGCTGTTGTTGAAGAAAACGACGAAACTGTTGGTCTCGTCGTATCAATTGTGAGACTCACGGCTGCAGAAATTGCAGAGTCAACACCAGCGCCATTTTGTTTTGAGGTAACCGACCATATGCCGTCAGCAAGCGTGCCCAAATCGCAACTCGTGGTTCCCACAGCCGCCGTAAACGTACACGTCACCGAAGTTGAGCCAGCCTTGGTGGCGGTGACTGTCACTGTGTTGCCATCCGTTGCTCCACCCACCGAAAGGGTTGGTGTGTTGTCTGATGTGATGTTGTCTGAATTTGAAGAACCAGTATCAGAGCCAGTGTCGACATCTGGTGTGCCAGGGGCGGCCGGCAAGTACGTAAAGCCCCCAGTCAACGTCGAAGCCTGAGTGTCACTATTTGTAACTACAACATTTTTGGCACCAGTAGTACCAGCAGGCGTTGTGCATGTGATCGAAGTAGACGAGACGACCACCACGCTGGTGCATGACGAACCGCCGATTGTGACCGTTGCCCCCGATGCAAATCCAGTTCCCGTTATTGTGATCGCCGTTCCGCCACTGACAGTGCCAGACGAACTCGTGACGGCTGAGACGACTGGTGGCGTGGTACTTATCGCAATGGCGTGTGAGCCAGCAATATTGTTTGCGCCACTCGGAACTGTTGTAGATGTCATTACATTGCCTGCAGTATCAGCTGGTGCACTTGTCAATACATAGGAACTGACGTTCAAGTCACTACTTGTATCTCCTACGCCGACCGTATACGTGCCAGTCAGCGTCGTAGACGTCGCCTTCGTTAACAACACCGTGTCACCCGTATCAAGCGTGACGGTGATTGATGCCCCATCAGCAACGTCTTCGCTCACCGTTGCTGTGATATTTATCGCGGTACCAACACCATATGATCCGTTAGCCGTTGTTGAAGAAAATGAAGTCACAGTTGGGCTAGTTGTATCAACGGTGACGAATTCTGCCGTGGTTGATGCCGAGTCAATCCCTGAAGTAGTTTGTTTTGCAGTAACAGACCAAACACCGTCAGCAAGTGTTCCTAGAGCACAACTCGACTGCGCAGTGGCCGTAAACGAACACGTCACCGAAGTTGAGCCAGCCTTCGTAGCTGTCACCGTCACCGTATTTCCATTCGAAACACTGCCAACCGAAATAGTTGGCGTGCTATCCGAAGTCACATTGTCAGAAGACGACGAACCAGAATCCGATCCAGAATCCAAATCTGGAGTAGCAGGCGTCGAAGGTGTTGCAATATAGGTGAAGCCGCCGCTCAGTGTTGCTGATTGTGTGTCGGTATTAGTGACCTCAATATCTTGTGCGCCTGCGCTTCCTGCGGGCGTCGTGCAGGTGATCGATGTTGACGACACCCGAGTCACGCTCGTGCATGCAGCACCGCCGACCGTAACGGTTGCACCCGTCAAAAAGTTTGTTCCCGTAATCGTGATTGACGTACCGCCGGCAGCGGTGCCCGACGTGCCCGAAACACTTGACACGCTCGGCGCAGCCGCCAGCGGAGTAACGCTCACAGACGATGAGGCGCTGGATGACCCCACCGAGTTAATTGCCTTCAGATAAATCGTGTAGGAAGTGCCGCCTGTGAGACCTGGGATCGTGACAGGAGACGAAGCGTTGACTGGGCTTAAAGCCGTATAACTAGAGCCATTTAATGAGTATGAATAATTAGTGATGGTCGCACCGTTTCCCGAACCTGCAGTAAACGAAATCGTTGCTGATCCGCTGCCCGGTGTTGCCGATAACGATGTGGGTGCAC
>JBIKZO010000105.1:0-5150 GCA_044354675.1 Ilumatobacteraceae bacterium
TGCCACTCAATGCATGGGCTGGAAGCAACGGTTGCGTGCCTGGGACACTTGTGTTCGGCGCTGTATACGAGTCACTTGCTGCCCGTGCAGCAGCAACAGCAAAACTGCAAAGCACAAAGAGCTGGTGGGAAATGGGTCGCAAATTCAACGAGTTTGTCGTGAGTGCTCAGCCAGACAATATTTACAACTTCGTTCGTGGAGGTTCAACAGGAGCAGAAATTCCTAATGGCACAGTCGTCCAGCAAAATTATTTTCAAATTGCTCAAGGCGGAGACTTCCTTGCGGCATTGAAGTGGATGAACGAACTTGTTGATTTGGGGAAGAACATCACGGGAGTCGATTCCAATATCGTTCACACACTGTTCGGCACACTTGGAGCCATTGGCTATTTTGCTGGTTATGCAAATGCAGCACAAATTGATGAAGTGCGAGCCAAAATTGCAGCAAATACGGAATGGTTTCCTAAATTCCTTGAAGGTGGCAAGTTTGCGATGGCTGGAACAGTCGTGCAGCGACACATTATAAAAATCGCCTAAACAGCGAGCGAAATAATCAACAACTACAAAAGGGGGAAATACATTATGGAAGAATCAAAAAATAGGTCAGCAGCACTTGGGCGTTTGAATATGGGAATCTCAGTTGCATACGAAATCGCATCGATTGCCCTCATTGCAATCATCGTGTTTGGTGATGTAGCGAATGCAAACGACAGCATCAAGCGACTGGTTGCATTTTCGGCCGTAATCACTTCAGTTACTGCGTGGATCTTCACCAGCAACGGATTGAAGACAGCTGAGAATTCAGTGAAAGACATGAGTGCAGAAGAAGCTGCAACGGCTTCAGGTAAGAGCGGCGTAAAGCAGCCATGGATGATCTACCAGATCTACGCCTTGGGCATTACTGTTGCGACAATTGCTGTCACGCTGACCGCAATTTACTAATTAGTTAAGTAGAAAAGTTTGAGTGGTCGTCGGGTGCTGAACGCGCCCGGCGACTCACTAGATTTGGCCGGCATCGAGGCGCTGCAAGATTGATTGCGCTGTTTGTTGCACTGCGTCTATGTCGGAGAGTTGTTGCGCAGCGCGCACCTGGCGAGCGATGCGCGGGTTCTTGACGAAGGTTTCTTGGTGGCGCATCATGAAATCCCAGTACAACACCGTGAATGGGCAGGCATCGTCACCCGTTCGCTTTTTGCGGTCGTACGCACAGCCTTTGCAATGGTTGCTCATGCGGTCGATATACGCACCACCGCTGGCATATGGCTTGGTGGCCAACATTCCGCCATCGGCATAGAGCGACATACCAATCACGTTGGGCACCATGACCCACTCGGCAGCGTCGATGAAACTATTCCACATCCACTCGGTGAATTGTTGAGGGTTGGTGCCGGTGATGAGCGCAAAGTTGCCGAGCACCATCAGTCTTTCGATGTGATGTGAGTATGAATGCTCGTTGACGCCATTGAGCACTGTGCTCATGCATTTCATTTGTGTCTTTTTTGGGTTTTTGAACAATGGGAGCAATGGTCGGTGCGCTTCAAGATGATTGCGTTGCGCATAGTCGGGCATCCAACGCCAATAACAATTCCAGATGTATTCGCGCCAGCCAAGAATCTGACGAGTAAAACCTTCGGCGCTATTGATTGGAACTTTGCCGTCGGAGAATGCTTGGGCAGCAGCATCGAGCACTTCGTTGGGAAGCAATAAACCGTTGTTGAGATAGGGCGAGAGAAGTGAGTGGGCAAGATGCCAATTGGATTCGAGCATCGCATCTTCGTGCTCGCCGAATGTTGGCAAGATTTCGTTCACGAAGTAGTGCAAGCGAGCAAGTGCATCTTCGCGAGTGGTTGCCCACAAGCCAGTGGGCTTTGCACCCCAAACGTTGGATGGCAGATCGTTGAGCACTTGTTGATCGACGTCATCGAGTGTGTGCACTTGAGGTACGGGCCAACGGTCATGCCCTGTTTTTGGTGGCGGCAGACGGTTATCTTCGTCAAAGTTCCACTGGCCACCAACGGGTTGATCGCGTTTGTCGCCTTCCATCAGGTATTCATATCGCTTGCGTTGCCAGCGATAGAAATCTTCCATCTTCATCGACTTCTTGCCCTCAGCAAACTTGGCAAAGTCGGTGGGATGACAGAGAAATTGATTGGATGCAGTGGTCTGGATACCTAGTGATGAGACAAGTTGACGAGCGGTGTAACTGTTTGGCTCGGTGACATCAATATGAGTGGGCGAGAACTTTGCGATGTGGTCGGAAACACCCTGGCGCATCGTGGCGCTTTTGCGGTAGTCGACTTGGAAGCCCTCTTGTTCGAGTGCGAGAGCAAATCGGCGCATGGAAGTGACGAGGAAGTGGGCACGCTGAATATGCCAGGGACGAGATGCGATTTTGCCCGACGATTCAATAATGAGGACGCGATGCGTGTCGGGCTGTGCTGCTTGCAGAGCACCAATGTTGCGATTGAGCTGATCGCCAAAGACCCAAACGGTGTTCATGCCTGTCAAGCATAAGTGTTACTGTGACTTAGCAGTAATTAACTGTGTAGCACCAACCAACATTGAAAGGCAATCAACATGCTCAGGAAACTGAAATCATTGGGATACAGCGCAAATCTCTCGTACGCACTGGGATTCTTGTCAGTAATTGCAAGTATCGTCATCTGGTTTACACAAGGTGGAACAGACGGTGGAGAAGCAGGCGCATCAGGCGAGCGTTTCGGAATCTTCATTGGCCTTTGGGCACCGACATTTATGTCGATTGGAAACGGAATTGACAATTTGTCAGACGACAAATAGTCGTTAAGTAACAAATACGAAGTAGAAGTAATTCCAAAGTTGAATTAGAGTCGAGCGACGCTTGCAATGAAAACTGCGAGCGTCGCTCCAACAACAACTATTGGCGCGATAAATCGCTGAAGAGATTTCATAGTCTTAGTTAACCAGACTTTTCACCCTCGGTAGGGTTCCTTCAAAAAATGACGCTGAAATAAAAAATGGTGCCTGAGCCGCAACTTGCGACCCAGACACCATTTGTGTCACTGCGTGACGTAACTACTTAGTGGCTGTCGCCTGAGCGTGCCTTTGCAATGTTGAGGATCATCAAGCCGTAAAGAGCCTTGGCTGTGATGTCAGCAATTGTGTATGCAACTTGACGACCTGCTTCAGCACCGTCACTTACGGTGAAGACAACTGGGATCAAGTATGCAATTGGGTAGACCAACCAGGTGACGAGAAGAATTTTCGTCGCGTTGTTGATCGACTTGGAGACGGCGCCGGTTTCGCGTGACTTAGCAGCCTTGAGTTCACCGCTAAGTGTGAACAGGATGTAGAGGAACGGAATCATTGAAAGAATCCAGAAAGTCCACTTTGTGGTGTCGTTTGCTGAGGTTTCGCCTGGGTATCCGAGACCGATCATCAACACGGTTGCTGGAACCAATGATGTCATGAGCTTCTTGCGGCGATCGGCGGTTACACCGAGGACGATAAGCAATTCGATGACGAGCAATGGAACGGTGATCAGCCAGTCGGCGTATCGGTAGCCCTCGTTGACCATGCCTTCTGCCCAACCACTCCACATGCGGAAGTAGTGGTATCCAGCGATTCCAACGACAACAGCGGAAACTGCAACACCATTTCGGTACTGCTTAGCAACGCTATTCATTTGGGTAAGGAAGTAAACGAACGCGCCAAGCATTACCGCTGTTCCGAAGGACAGGGCGTTGTAGACGAGCTGGTTCATTTGTGCATCTTCTAACACTTGCTTCATAAATTCAGTGCCTTTCGGTTAGTGGTAATTCCTTCCTTAGATTAGCCATAATCAACGTGTTGGGCAAGGTTCAGGTCGCCAGTTTCAGGCCTGGCACCACCAGCGGTTAACGCTGAGCAAACAACGGGTTATTGTCTTGCCAAGGGGGTAGTTGTGGGGGCACAAATTCCGGGGGTTATTGGCGACGTCGATGCGACGTGGCTGAAGAGTGAATTGGGTTGGGATGTCGACTCGATGGATGTGCAGCAGATTGGTGCTGGCATCGGAGTATCGAGTGCGTTGTATCGACTGAAATTACGTGGAGCAAATTGTCCGTCGTCGGTGATTGTGAAATTGCCAGCACTCGATGAGGCAGCCGTGTTTACAAGCACGATGTTGCGTATGTATATACGAGAAGCGAACTTTTTTGGTTCGCTGTGCAACGAGATGCCTATTGGTGTTCCGGTGGCGTACTTGGCGCGTGTTGATGAGGCAACGAGCCAGTTTGTAGTGGTGATGGAAGATTTGGGTGCTCTGCGCATCGTTGATCAAAACGAAGGCATGTCGATAACTGATGCGCGTGCGGCAATAGATGCTGCGGCAAAGTTGCATGCCAAGTGGTGGGGACGCGGAGACGAGTTGTCGGCAGCGGGTACAACGATCAGTTTGGGTGACCCGATTTACCCGGCTGTGTTGCCGTTTGTGTTTGGTGAAGGTTGGGAGAAGCTCACTAAGGAAACGGAGTTGCCAGCTTCAATCATGGAAATAGGGCCAAAGTTTGTTGAGAGGTTGCCATCGTTGTTGCAATCGCTGGTGACAGGGCCAAACACGTTGTGTCATGGCGATTATCGAGCCGACAACATGTTGTTTAATGCACAGGGCGAGCCAGTCGTGATTGACTTTCAGTTACTCGGCAGTGGCACCGGCGCATATGACGTGGCGTACTTTGTGACACAGAGTTTGAGCATGAAAGATGCATCGGAATATGAACGAGAACTGTTTGATCGCTGGATTGCAGGTTTAACATCTGCTGGATTAGTAGTGGACGCTGAAGATTTGTGGTTGCAATATCGACGATCCGCATTGTTTTGTTTGGTGTACCCAGTGGTTGCCTCACGAGGTATGGACTTAAACAACCCGCGTGAGCGACTGCTGATTGAGATGATGAACGAGCGGTTTGACCGAGCCGTACGCGAACTCAACTTGGCTGAGTTGATGTAATTCGCCTTCAGTCAATTAGATTCGTTTCGTGGAAATCGTTTTTGTTCGGCATGGTCTTCCGATGCGTATTGAATTAGAAACTGGGATCGCCGACCCAGAGCTTGCGGCTGAAGGACACGAACAAGCAGCCAAGATGGCCGCGTATTTGGGTGTCGAAGATGTTGAGGCCGTGTATGTGAGCC
>JBIKZO010000106.1:0-5138 GCA_044354675.1 Ilumatobacteraceae bacterium
CACGCGAACGATATTCGTTCGCGACCCTTCCAGAAACACTCGAACTTCCAGACTTGCTCGCCGTACAACGCGAGAGTTTTGACTGGTTCCTCAAAGAAGGGCTCAAAGAGGCCTTCGATGATATTTCGCCAATCAAAGGCTTCAGCGACGACTTGCAGCTTGAGCTCGAGTTCGATCCAAACGACGAAGATCTTTGTCCAAAACCAAAGTTCACTGTTGCAGAGTGTCGCGAACGCGACATGACGTACGCCGCGCCAGTTTTTGTGCGCGCACGTTTCCTCAACAAGCCGACAGGTGAAATCAAAGAGCAGACCGTGTTCATGGGCGACTTCCCGAAGATGACCGAAAAGGGAACCTTCGTTATCAATGGCACCGAGCGTGTTGTTGTATCGCAGCTCGTTCGTTCACCTGGCGTGATCTTCGAACCAGGCGAGCGCTATCGCTTGCGTAACTTGTCAAAGCATCAGTTGGTCAAGGGCACGATTCACCCATACCGCGGTGAGTGGCTCGAATTCGACGTTGAGCACAAGCCAGGTAAAGACGTCACTGCCGGCACACGTGTTGCACGTAAGCGTCGCTTGGGCATCTTCACATTGCTTCGCGCACTCGGTTACGACGAAATTAACGCTCCAGGTTTCTTGGATCGCTTCGTTGCATACTTCGACTTCCTTGAGGGCCAGTGGGAGAAGGAGCGTCCAATCGCTCCAACCCGCGAAGAAGCACTCATCGAAATTTACAAGCGCGCACGTCCAGGCGAGCCACCAACTCTCGAGTCGGCACGCGCTTATTTCGAAACTGCATTTTTCGAAAACCGTCGCTACGACTTGTCACGCGTTGGTCGCTACAAACTGAACCGCAAGCTTGGTGCAGAGATCGAAAAGATCGAGCAACTGTTTGGTTTGAAAAAAGGTACAGAACTCGGTCAACTCGACGTTCCAACCGAAGGTCAAGATGTATTGAGCCGTTGCGAAGTGTTGGCAACGATGTCGTACTTGTTGCACCTCGTCAAGCAAGAGCCTGGCTACCGCTTGGATGATCAAGATCACTTTGCAAACCGTCGTATTCGTTCGGTAGGCGAGTTGATTCAGAACCAAGTACGTATTGGTTTGTCACGTATGGAGCGCGTTGTGCGCGAGCGCATGACTACCCAAGACGTCGAGGCGATTTCACCTCAGACATTGATCAACGTGCGTCCAGTTGTTGCAGCAATCAAAGAGTTCTTCGGAACTTCGCAGTTGTCGCAGTTCATGGACCAAGTCAACCCGTTGTCGGGATTGACCCACCGCCGTCGTTTGTCGGCACTTGGACCAGGCGGACTGAGCCGTGAGCGTGCAGGTTTCGAAGTTCGGGACGTTCACTTTTCTCACTACGGTCGCATGTGCCCAATTGAGACTCCAGAAGGTCCAAACATCGGTCTGATCGGTGCATTGTCAACCTTCGCTCGCGTCAACCCATTTGGTTTTATCGAAAGCCCATACCGTCGCGTCAAAAACGGCAAGGTCACCAGCGAGATCGTGTACATGCCAGCCGACGAAGAAGAAAACTACGTCGTTGCTCAGGCCAACACTCCACTCAATGCGGACGGTTCGTTTAAGCAAGAGCGCGTGCTCGTGCGTCGTTCACCACAGGCAGCCAGCTTGGATGACTTGAAGAAGATGCTCGAAGCAGAAAGCTTCTTCGGCTCAACAACCGACATCGGCTACGTGCCACCAGTAGAAGTTGACTTCATCGACGTTTCACCACGACAGATCGTTTCTGTTGCGACTGCGTTGATTCCGTTCTTGGAGCACGACGATGCAAACCGCGCCTTGATGGGTGCCAACATGCAACGTCAGGCCGTCCCATTGTTGCGCGCAGAAGCGCCATACATCGGTACCGGCATCGAAGCACGTGCTGCACGTGACGGCGCCGACTTGATTCTTGCAAAAGATTCAGGAACTGTCACCGCTGTAACTGGTGATTGCATCACCATCGCATACGACAACTTGAAGAAGTCGGAAGGCGAGCACAGGCTCTATAAGTTCCGCCGTTCAAACCAAGACACCTGCATCAACCACATCATTCGTGTGCGCGAAGGTCAGACAGTCAAGAAGGGCGACTTGCTCGCTGACGGTCCATCGACCGATCAGGGCGAACTCGCACTCGGCAAAAACTTGCTCGTGGCATTTATGCCATGGGAGGGCTACAACTTCGAAGACGCCATCATCTTGAGCGAGCGTTTGGTTAAAGAAGACGTACTCACATCTATCCACATCAAGGAATACGAAGTGGATGCTCGTGACACGAAACTCGGACCAGAAGAAATCACACGCGACATTCCAAACTTGTCAGAAGACATTTTGGCCGACTTGGACGATCGCGGAATCATCCGCGTTGGTGCCGAAGTAGGACCTGGCGATGTGTTGGTTGGAAAAGTTACGCCAAAGGGCGAAACCGAACTGACACCTGAAGAGCGCCTCTTGCGCGCAATCTTCGGTGAGAAGGCTCGCGAAGTTCGCGACACGAGCCTCAAGGTCAAGCATGGTGAGAGCGGCAAAGTTATCGACGTCAAGGTCTTGTCACGTGACAAGGGTGACCGCGAAGTCGGCGACGAATTGCCACCAGGCGTCAACCAACTCGTACGTATTTATGTCGGACAAAAGCGCAAAATCTCCGTTGGAGACAAGTTGGCTGGTCGTCACGGCAACAAGGGTGTCATCTCCAAGATCTTGCCGATCGAAGACATGCCGCACATGGCGGACGGAACTCCTGTCGACATCATCCTCAACCCACTGGGCGTGCCAAGCCGCATGAACATTGGTCAGGTGCTCGAAGCCCACTTGGGTTACTGCGCACGTTGGGGTTGGGAAGACACCAAGAACAACAAGACCGTCGGAGCCAATCCAATTCGCGGCACCGAGACAAAAACACGCATCAACACCACGCCTGCAACATTCATTGCAACGCCGGTGTTCGACGGCGCTCACTGGGACGAAGAAGAGGCTGCAGGACAGCACCCGACTATTCAGTCGATGTTGGAAAACCTCAACCCTGAAACTTCAGACGGTGTTCGTTTGATCGGTCGTGATGGAAAGACGCAGTTGCGCAATGGTCGCACCGGCGAGTTCTATGACAACCCAACCATGGTTGGTTACATGTACATCTTGAAGCTCGCCCACATGGTCGACGACAAGATCCACGCACGTTCAACTGGTCCATACAGCATGATCACGCAGCAACCGCTCGGTGGTAAAGCACAGTTCGGTGGCCAGCGCTTCGGTGAAATGGAAGTGTGGGCACTCGAGGCCTACGGTGCTGCATATTGCTTGCAAGAATTGCTCACGATTAAGAGCGATGACGTGCTTGGCCGTGTGCGCGTGTACGAAGCCATCGTCAAGGGCGAAAACATTCCGGAGCCGGGCATTCCTGAGAGCTTCAAGGTGCTCATGAAGGAAATGCAAGCACTCTGTCTGGATGTCGAAGTTATTTCGAACGAAGGCAAGAACATCGAACTCACCGACATGGATGAGGACGTGTTCCGTGCAACACAAGAACTGGGAATTGACATCTCACGCCCAGAGCGTGGATCAGATGCCGATGACCGTGACCGTGAACGACGCCGCGAAAAGGCTTACTAAACATCCAATTTTGTAATTAATTTTTGAATCGACGCTGACAAGTACGAGGAAGAGGAAACGATATGGCTGACGTAGGAACAGAATTCAAGAACAAGGTGGATGTCAACAGCTTCGAGCAGTTGCGCATTGGTTTGGCAACAGCCGATGACATTCGCAACTGGTCACGTGGCGAAGTCAAAAAGCCTGAGACCATCAACTACCGCACCTTGCGCCCAGAGCGCGACGGTCTGTTCTGCGAAAAGACATTTGGACCTACTCGCGATTGGGAGTGCTACTGCGGTAAGTACAAGCGTGTCCGTTTTAAGGGCATCATTTGCGAAAAGTGTGGCGTTGAAGTCACACGTTCAAAAGTGCGCCGCGAGCGCATGGGTCACATCGAGCTTGCTGCTCCAGTTGTGCACATTTGGTACCTACGCGGAACCCGTTCATGGCTTGCATACCTCTTGGGCGGCCTCGAGCCACGCGAGGAAATCAAGGCAAAGCAGCTGGAGAAGGTAATTTACTTCGCAGCCTGGTTGGTCTCGAGCGTCGACATCGACAAGCGCCACACCGAGTTTCCAGAACTTGAAAAAGAGTCACTAGAAGATCGCGATCAATTGATCAAGAACCGCGAAAAAGAAATCAAGCAGCGTCAAAAAGATGCCGAAGCGGAACTCAAGGAACTCGAAAAGTCTGGTGCCAAAGAAGCCGACATTCGTGTTCGTCAAAAGTTGATTGACAAAGACTTGCAAGCGATCACCGATCGTTATGCACGTGAAATTGACCTGACACAGCGCGCACTTGACACCTTCGGCAAGATGCACACTCGCATGATCGTCGAAGACGAAGAGTTGTGGCGCGAAATCAAAGATCGCTACAGCGAGTATTTCGTTGGTGGCACCGGTGCAGAAGCGATCAAGTCGCTGATCGACACCATCGACTTCGAAGCAGAAGAAGTATTGCTGCGCGATGCGATCATCAACGGCTACAACGGCAAAGTGCTGAGCACTCAGCGCAAGCAAAAAGCCATCAAGCGCCTCAAGATCATCGCTTCGTTCAACCGTCGCGACGATGCCGGCCGCTTGGTCAACAATCCAAAAGCAATGGTGCTTGACGTCATTCCAGTTATTCCTCCAGACCTGCGCCCAATGGTGCAGTTGGATGGTGGACGTTTTGCAACATCCGACTTGAACGACTTGTACCGCCGAGTGATCAACCGCAACAACCGTTTGCGTCGCTTGCTCGACTTGGGTGCACCAGAAATCATCGTCAACAACGAAAAGCGCATGTTGCAAGAAGCATCAGATGCATTGTTCGACAACGGTCGCCGTGGTCGTCCAGTAACTGGTCCGGGCAACCGTCCGCTCAAGTCACTTTCCGACATGCTCAAGGGTAAGCAAGGTCGCTTCCGTCAAAACTTGCTCGGTAAGCGCGTTGACTATTCGGGCCGTTCAGTAATCGTGGCTGGTCCAACTCTGCGCTTGCAGCAGTGTGGTTTGCCAAAGTTGATGGCACTCGAATTGTTTAAGCCATTCGTGATGA
>JBIKZO010000025.1:0-16424 GCA_044354675.1 Ilumatobacteraceae bacterium
ATAACTCGTTATCACCGAGCGAATCTTTCACTCGAAACCAAGCAGCCGTGCGGCCTGCGCCTTCACGAGAAATTCCTGTCAGTGCAGATTGGGGCACTGTTCTGCGATTGAGAAACGTGCTCCACGACGTTTCTTCAATTTCATCGGGCTGCATGATGTCGTGTTGATGAACAATGTTTGAGACATCTGGTGAGTGCTCAAACTTTTGGAACGAGGCTTCCAGGTTAAGAATCGCACCGTCATCTTGCCGCGCCACAACTCGCCTGGTACTAAAACTCTTGCCATCGCGAATGCGATCGACTTCGTAACGAACCGGTTGAGTGTTTTTGCCGCGGCGAATAAAGTACGCACGCACCGAGTGCGGCAACATGCCGTCTTCAATGGTGAACGCAGCAGCACGCAATGCTTGAGCAACAATATGTCCGCCATAGAGGCCGCCCCACGGATATTCGAGGCCCTGCCCCACATACACATCCCCGTTGTGGGACGTGAGGTCAAATAGTTCGTGAAGGTTCACGACCCGAAGTCATATCCAAGATCGGTTGCACTCAACATCGGCTTGTAATCGATGCCGGCTTCTTGTGCCATCTGCGCACAAGTTCCCCCGCGGTCGACAATGACCGTGATGAATTGTGGAATTGCACCGAATGCGCGCACCGCATCGACTGCCTCAAAAATTGAGAGGCCCCGCGTCACCGTGTCTTCAACGATTGCAACTTTGTCGCCAGGTTGTAACGCACCAGCAATTCTTCCGGTTACTCCGTGATCTTTGGCTTCTTTGCGCACACTAAAACTGCGCAATTGTCTACCTCGCGTTGCGGCGACTGCAGCAATGCCGTATGCAACTGGATCGGCGCCCATCGTCAGCCCACCTATTGCGGTGATTTCGTTTGGCAGCAAACTCAACGCAACATCGGCAACCAACAAGATGCCGTCTGCTCTGCACGCAGTTTGCTTGGTGTCGAGAAACCACTTACTCGTGCGACCAGACTTGAGCGTGAAGTCACCCGACTTGAGCGAATGTTGCAGTACGTGTGCGCGAAGTGCTTCGCGAGCGGCATCAATGCTGGGCAATGTGCTCATCGGGTAAGACCGCGTGTCGCATCAATTGCCGATTGGGCATGACGAACCGCACGGTCAATATCAAAGGCCTGATCTAATTGCATTGAACTTAATGTGACGCGCTTGTCTGCAGTCAACACGTCTCGAAATGATTTACGATCACGCCACGAAATTGCTGCATCTTCTTGAACAATTCGATACGCATCGTCTCTCGAAAGACCAGAGTCAACAAGTGCGAGCAGTACTGGTTGAGAAAACACCACTCCAAAACTGCTGTCGAGGTTTTCTTTCATTCGTTGTGTGTCAACTTCAAGCCCGCTGATTAATCGGGTGAGGCGTTTAACCATGTAATAAACGAGTATTGACGAATCAGGAAGCACAATCCGCTCTGCAGACGAATGCGAGATATCTCGCTCGTGCCAGAGCGCAACGTTTTGCAAACCAGACTGCAAGTTTCCACGGAGCACCCGTGACAGGCCGGTCAGTGTTTCTGCCGAAATCGGATTGCGCTTGTGCGGCATCGCCGAACTGCCTTTTTGACCTGGCTTGAAACCTTCTCGAACTTCGCTCACTTCGGTGCGTTGCAGGTGACGCAACTCAACAGCCACTGCCTCGATGCTGGTGCCAATTGATGTGCACGCCCACAAATATTCTGCATGTCTGTCTCGTGCGATCACTTGCGTTGCCGGCACAGGTAACAACCCCAGCGATTTTCCGACATGAACTTCAATTGCTGGATCAATATTTGAATAGGTGCCGACTGCCCCCGACAACTTGCACACGGCAATGTTGTTTCGTGCAGCAGTCATGCGTTGACGATCGCGATCCAGTTGCAGTGCCCATAGCGCAACCTTTGCCCCAAACGTTGTTGGCTCGGCATGAATGCCGTGGGTTCTACCGATCATTGGTGTGTTGCGATGTGCCTCTGCAAGTTTGACAACAGCCGTAATCAACTCGTTGAGGGCTGCGAGCGTTACATCACTCGCGTCTTTGAGCATCCAGCACCAAGCAGTATCAACTACGTCAGTTGAAGTGAGACCGTGATGAATCCATGCACCTGCAGGCATACCAATGCGTTGTTGCACAACATCAACAAATGCCGCAACATCATGGTCAGTTACATTTTCGCGTTCTGCAACATCGGCAACAAACGCTGCGTCCACTTTGGGTGCACGTGTACGACATTCTTTTGCATCTGCACTTGGCACTACTCCCAGTTTTGACTGAGCCTCAGTGGCCAACAACTCAATTTCGAGATATCGAGCAAACCGTGATTCGTCTGAAAATATATTTGCGATCTCTGGTAGTGAGTAGCGCTCAATCATCAGCGAATCACACAATCGTCGCGCTCGGGGCCAACACCGATCATGGTCACTGGCACGCCAACATATCGTTCAACCGCTTCCACGAATCTGCGCGCCGCAAGAGGCATTGACTCAAAGGTACGGCATTCGCGCAAATTTGTTTTCCATCCTGCGAGCTCTACGTATTCGGCCTTAACTCGGCCCAGCAACTCAATGTCATCCGGATATCCAGCAATTTTTTTGCCATCGAGTGTGTATCCAACACCCAACTGAATCGTGTCAAATGTGTCGAGCACATCCAGTTTGGTCAGCGCGATCTCGGTGAGCGAATTGAGTCGCACTGCATGGCGCAGCATGACCAAGTCGAGCCAGCCCGGTCGGCGACGACGGCCTGTAACAGTTCCAAATTCGTGACCGATATCAACAATGGCATCGCCAAGCGCTCCGTGTAGTTCGGTTGGGTACGGACCCGCGCCAACACGTGTGGTGTATGCCTTTGCAATGCCAACAACTCGCGTGATGTAACGCGGCCCAATGCCAGTGCCTGCACATGCTCCTCCTGCGGTTGGATTGGATGATGTCACGAACGGATACGTGCCGTGATCAATGTCGAGAAATGTTGCTTGAGCACCTTCGAGGAGCACACTCTTGTTTGCTTCAATTGCATCGTGCAACATGTCGACGGTGTTGGCAATATATGGAACAAGTCGTTGAGCAAGCACTACAAATCGTGCGACTACTTCTTCTACATCAAACGACTCACCGCCAACAGACTTGAGCATTGCAAGGGCAGCCGTTGCACGCTCGCGCACCAACTTCTCAAAACGAGTCAGGTCGCGCACATCTCCTGCACGAATACCTATCCGCAATGCTTTGTCGGCGTATGCGGGTCCAATTCCCTTCAGAGTTGTGCCGATCTTGGCATCACCGAGAGCATTTTCGGCAACAGCATCAAATGCTTGGTGCCAAGGAAAAATAAGTTGAGAAAGGCTCGAGACTTTCAATCGCGAGCAGGACACACCGCGACTTTCCAAAACATCAATCTCGTTAAACAGCGTTGGCATGTCGACAACGACTCCGTTGCCAATTACAGGAGTGACGTGTTCGTACAAGACTCCGCTCGGAACAAGTTGCAGTGCATATCGCTGATCGCCTACGACAACGGTATGGCCGGCGTTGTGTCCGCCCTGATAGCGAACTACATGTGAATGAGTGCCTGCCAAAAGGTCAATGATTTTGGCCTTGCCTTCATCACCCCATTGGGTACCAACGACAACTGCGACGGGCATGCAACGCTCCTACTTAAATTGTGGGGAACGTAATAAGAGTCTAGTGCCTAGTGCTCAACATCTCACTCGTCTCGACGAAAGATGCTTGGTCTGCTGCCAAAAACAGTGACCGACTGACGTAGCGGCACCAACTCGAAACGGCCACTGCGCTCAACAACCGACACAGCAACAGCCAGTTCGCGTTGTAACTGCGCTACTTCGGCCTGCAATTGAGCAACATGTGCTTCAAGTGCAAGAACTTGGCGAATGCCCTCTAAGTTCATGCCTGCTTCTGCCAATTCGCTAATGCGCAACAACCGTTGTATGTCGGCGTTGCTGTAGCGCCTGTTGCCACCTGTTGTGCGGGCAGGTTGCAACAAACCGCGGCGCTCATAAATGCGCAATGTTTGCGGATGCACACCCGCAAGTTCGGCTGCAACCGAGATCACGTATACGGCATGTAATTCGTGTTCCATTGGCTAACCCCTTTTCTTGGCTGATGCTGATTGCAGCACCGACTCGCGTATGGAGTCTGTTGTTGCTGCAGCAAAATCAGTTACTGCTTGTTGCTGTTGGTCGTTCATTTTTGTTGGCACTTTTACATCCACCGTGACGATCAAGTCGCCGGTTGATTTTGCTGCAGTTATTCCTTTGCCTTTAATGCGGTGACGTGAACCGGATTGAGTTCCGGGCTTGAGTCTCAACTTGACAAGTGAACCGTCAAGTGTTGGAACATCAATGTCGGCACCAAGTGCTGCTTCGGCAAATGTGATTGGAAGGTGGAGAGTGAGATGCAGAGCATCACGTCCAAATACTTCGTGGGGATTCACACGACACGACACAATCAAATCCCCCGCTGGGCCACCATTACGCCCAGGCCCACCTCTTCCTTTGAGGCGAATACGTTGTGCATCATCTACTCCGCCAGGAATGCGCACGTTTACTTCGCGTGCTCGCATCTCGACTCCTGTGCCTCGACAGCCGATGCAAGGAGTCTCAATCACAACTGTTCGACCATTACATCTTGGACATGGCGAAGAAAATGCAAAAGGACCTTGGTTGTCCTCGACTACTCCGCGACCACGACATTGCGGACATTGCTTCGGTGAAGTGCCAGCACGTGCTCCACTGCCGTTGCACGACGAACACTCTGCTTCTGATGTCAGATGCAAGGTGGTAGTTAAACCATGGGCAGCATCGGTGAAGTCAAGTGTGAGTGCTGCTTCGATTTCTGCTCCGCGTTGCGGACCAACACCACTGCTATTGCGGCGGCGACCACCACCAAACATTTGACCAAGCAAATCGCTCATGCCACCTGCACCCATGTTGCTGTCGTCGAAACGAAATGAGCCAGGAGAATGGCCGCTCTGGCCACCAGGACCAAACGATGACGGACCCACGCGACGAACTTCGTCATATTCTTTGCGTGTCTCGTCGGTGCCAAGCACGTCGTAGGCCGCTGCTATTTCTTTAAACCGCTCCTCCGCTGATGCATTGTTTGGATTTGCATCAGGGTGATACTTGCGCGCAAGTTTGCGGTATTCCTTCGTGATCTCTTTTGCTGTTGCAGTTTTAGATACGCCAAGCGTCGCGTAGTAGTCCTTTTCAAACCACTCGCGTTGCATTGCTACCCCTTGACCTTGACCATCGCCGCTCGCAACACACGACCTTTCCATCGATAACCAGTGCGCAACACTTCAACAACCATTGGTTCGGTTGCCGAATCTGCAGGGTCGCCTTCCTCGTGCATCACTGCTTCTGCAAGTGATGGGTCGAAGGGTTTGCCTGCGAGGTCAAGAGCTTCGAGACCATGTTTTTGCACAGCACCGAACAGCGCACTCCACACTTGCTCAACACCCTCAACCCCGTGGCTCACTGCAGCTTCACACGCGTCAAGCACGGGCAACAACGACTCGACGATGCGACCAGTTGAACGATCTACTTCATCGGCGAGTTGGGTAGCAGCACGCTTTCGATAATTTTCGAAGTCGGCCTGCACGCGAAGCGCAATGTCTTTGAACTCGTCTCGTTCTTTTACAACTTCGATGATATTGAGATCGGCAAAAGCCGACTCAAGATCTTGCACCATCTCGTTATCGTTTTCCGGTTCACTTTCTGGATTATCGGTCATGACGAATTGTCGATTCCGAATTACTTCTCGTCGACAATTTCTGCATCAACGATTTCTGCATCAACAATGTCATTGTCATTTGCGCCAGATGCACCTTGGCCACTTGCCGACGTGCCAGCAGCGTTTGTATCGCGTGCTGCTGACTCGTACAACTTCTGGCTAAACGCCTGGCTTGCGGTCATCAACTTTTCAGTTGCTACTTTGATCGCTGCATTATCAGAACCTTGCAACAAAGTTTTGAGTTCTGCCATTGGGCCTTCAACTGCTGTGCGCTCTTCTTCGGTTACCTTTTCGCCTTGCTCACGCAAGACTTTTTCGGTTTGATAGACGAGTGAGTCGGCATTGTTGCGAATTTCTGCTTCTTCGCGACGAGCCTTGTCTTCTTCGGCATGCTCTTCAGCATCTTTGACCATCTTTGCAATGTCATCTTTTGCCAACGAAGACTGACCGGTGATGGTCATTGATTGTTCTTTGCTCGTCGCGCGATCTTTTGCCGACACATGCACGATGCCGTTGGCGTCGATATCAAATGTCACTTCGATCTGTGGAACACCGCGTGGTGCTGGAGGCAAGTCGACAAGTTGGAACTTGCCGAGTGTCTTGTTGTAGCTGGCCATCTCGCGCTCGCCTTGCAACACATGAATTTCTACTGATGGTTGCATGTCATCGGCTGTTGTAAACACCTCGGTGCGACGAGTAGGAATCGTGGTGTTGCGTTCGATGAGTTTGGTCATCACGCCACCCTTCGTTTCGATACCAAGCGAAAGCGGAGTCACGTCGAGCAACAACACATCTTTCACGTCGCCGCGCAACACGCCAGCCTGCACTGCTGCACCAATGGCAACAACTTCGTCTGGGTTTACTGTGCGGTTTGGCTCTTTGCCAGTGAGGCTCTGCACGAGGTCTTGTACTGCTGGCATGCGAGTTGAACCACCAACCAAGATGACGTGATTGATTTGTCCCTTTGACAAACCCGCATCGGTGATTGCTTGTTCGAAAGGCTTGCGGCAACGCTCCAACAAGTCGGCAGTGAGTTCTTGAAACTTTGCACGAGTCAGTGACTCGTCCATGTGCAACGGGCCAGCAGCGGTTGCCGTAATAAATGGCAAGTTGATTTGTGTCTGCTGATTTTGCGACAACTCGATCTTTGCTTTTTCGGCAGCCTCTTTGAGGCGTTGTGTTGCCATGCGATCAACAGCCAAATCAACTCCATGCGCGGCCTTGAATTGCTGCACCATCCAGTCGATCACTCGTTGGTCCCAGTCGTCACCGCCGAGGCGCGTGTCGCCGTGCGTGCTCTTCACTTCAAACACGCCGTCACCGATCTCGAGCACGCTGACGTCGAACGTGCCGCCGCCCAAGTCGAACACCAACACTGTTTCGTCTTCGTCGCCCTTATTGAGTCCGTATGCAAGTGCTGCTGCGGTTGGTTCGTTGATGATGCGCAACACTTCGAGGCCAGCAATTGCACCAGCTTCTTTTGTGGCAGTGCGCTGTGCGTCATCGAAATAAGCAGGCACAGTGATCACGGCTTGTGTGACGGTGTCGCCCAAATATGCTTCGGCATCGCGCTTCAACTTCATGAGTGTGCGCGCGCTGATTTCTTGTGGCGTGTATTTTTTGCCGTCTACATCTTCTGACTTCCAGTTTTCGCCCATGTGGCGTTTGATACTGCGAAAGGTGCGCTCTGGGTTGGTGATTGCCTGGCGCTTGGCGACTTCACCGACGAGAACTTCGCCTGCTTTTGAGAATGCAACAACTGAAGGCGTCGTACGTGAGCCTTCTGAGTTGGGGATTACAACGGCTTCGCCGGCTTCCAAAACTGCGACAACCGAGTTGGTGGTTCCGAGGTCAATTCCGACTGCTTTTGCCATGATGTGTGCTGCTCCTGATTGCTTTGGGGTGATTGAGGGGATTTCTGTTGCCAACCACACTAGGGGTGAGTTCAGAACCTCACAACCCTTAGATCATAAAAGTTGAGTGTATATCACTCAACATTTGTCACATTCTGGTCGTAGTATCGCCTGAGCGACCAGATATGGCGCAAATTCGCGGTTTGGCCTACGATTTGGGCATGCCAGGAACGCTGATCGTCCTTCGACACGGCCAGAGCACCTGGAACCAGTTGAATCTCTTTACTGGTTGGCACGATGTGCCCCTTACCCCTCAGGGAAGAGAAGAAGCCAAGGCCGCTGGGATCATTCTGCGCCAGGCCGGGATGCAATTTGGTGCAGTCCACACAAGTTTGTTGGTGCGAGCCATTGATACCACCCAGTTGGTGTTGCACGAGATGGGCCAAGACAGTTTGCCCGTAGTTAAAACATGGTTACTCAATGAACGTCATTATGGGGCACTGCAAGGACTCGACAAAAAGGCAACCACCGAACTGCATGGTGCTGAACAGACCATGATTTGGCGAAGAAGCTTTGACATTGCTCCCCCACCGGCGCCACTAGACAGCCCCGAGCATCCAATAAATGAAGCGAAATACCAAGAGCTCGTTCGTCAAGGTCTCGACAAAAATCTGCTCCCTGCAACTGAGTGTTTACAAGATGTGCTTGTGCGAGTGCTCCCGTATTGGAATGACGTGGTTCGTCCTCAGTTGCAAGCGGGAACCAATGTGTTGGTGACGGCTCACGGAAATTCGATTCGCGCGCTCGCAATGCATCTCGAACATATTTCGGCTGCGGATATCACCGAGATGAATATCCCCACCGGTGTGCCTCGTCGTTACGAATTTACGGACTCGATGGAAGTGAAGTCGGTGGGCTTCATGGGCGATGCCGCCGCCATTGCTGCGGCTGCAGAAGCCGTTTCGCGCCAAGCAACTGCCGGATAAATCTGTTCTGGTTCTCTGTCGGGGGCACTCATCCCACTAGCGTGAGATCTTCATGAGCACCACACACGACACCCCAACTGCCCCTGCGGCCGGCGCCAAGCGCATCAAGCCATATCAAATCTCGATTGCATTCGGAGTTGGCATTGGTGTCTTCACCATGATCTCGGGCATCGTCCCCCAGATCACTGGTTGGGAAGAAGAGTCGCTTGTACATCGCAAAGTTTTTGAAGGAATTCCTGGTGCACTGCAAATTGCTTTCTACACCGTCATCCCAATGTTGCTCATTTGGGGTTCGTTACGTTTTGCCGACCGAATTCGCAACTGGGAGCGTGGTGCGCCAGATCGCCGCAAGACGACTCGCAAAAATTTTAAACAGCGCCTTGCCGACTACCGCGCTGGTGTGTATATGCGCACACTCTTGCGCGACAGTGCAGCCGGCTTAATGCACTCGATGATGTATTTCGGATTCTTGATTTTGCTCGGCGTCACCACGGTGCTCGAAATTGATCACCAGTTGCCACCAGCACTCAAGTTTTTGCACGGCGATATTTATAAGGCGTACGCCGCCGTTGGCGACTTTGCAGGATTGATGTTTACGGGTGGAGTCGTATGGGCCATCGTGCGTCGCTACGTGCAACGCCCATACCGAATTCGCATCAAGACCAAGCCTGAACATGCGTTGATCCTTGCAACGCTATTAGTCATCGGTCTGAGTGGTTTTGGTTCAGAGATGTTCAGAATTGCACGGGGTCAGGCCGAGGGCGTCGACTTGGGTTTTGAAAAATGGAGTTTTGTTGGGTACCCGCTCGCACAACTTGTAAATGGTGCATCAGCGAGCACGTTGGCAACATGGCATCAGGGTTGGTGGATTGCTCACGTTGCAGCCTTCATCGTCTTTCTTGCGATCTTGCCAATCACGATGTTGCGTCACATCTTTACTTCGCCACTCAACATGTATCTCAAGGATCGTGAGCGTCCAAAGGGTGCAATGAAGGCAATGCCAAATCTCACCGAGACTTCACTCGAAACATTCGGCGCACACGTCATCGAGGATTTCACGTGGAAGCAACTGCTCGATCTTGATGCATGCACCATGTGCGGTCGTTGCACAAGCGTGTGCCCAGCGCACGCAACAGGCAAGCCACTCGACCCACGCGAAATCGTGCTCAAGAGCGGTGAAGTAATGGCCGCAACTGCTTCGCATGCCCCAGGAGGCAAAGTGTCGCCCCCAATTGGTGTTGACAGTGAAATCACCATCTCGGTCAACTCATTGTTTGAGCGGATTACTGCAGAAGAGGTGTGGGCATGCACAAGTTGCAAGGCTTGCGACGAAATCTGCCCGGTCAATATCGAAATTCTCGACAAGATTCTCGACATGCGTCGTTACCTGTCGTTGATGGAAAGCGACTTCCCTGCCGAATTGGGCAACGCATATCGCGCGATGGAAAACCAAGGCAACCCTTGGGGCATGAACCAAGGCGAGCGTGGCGACTGGGCCAAAGACCTGGACGTTCAAGTGCTTGATCCTGGCGCGGCGTTTAATCACGAGTACTTGTACTGGGTTGGTTGTGCCGGCAGCTTCGACGACAAGAACAAGAAAGTGACGCAGTCGATGGCCAAGTTGCTCAAGCGCGCAGGCGTCGATGTTGCAATTCTTGGACCAAGCGAAATGTGCACGGGTGACAGTGCTCGTCGCAGTGGAAACGAATACTTGTTCCAGATGTTGGCAATGCCAAACATCGAGATGCTCAATGGCATGGGCGTGCGCAAGATCATTACGCAGTGCCCACACTGTTTCAACACGCTTGCCAACGAATACCCACAGTTGGGTGGCACATACGAAGTAATTCACCACTCACAATTGCTTGAGCATTTGATTGACAGTGGCAAGTTGGATGTAAGCAATGCAACTCTCGAAGAGCGCATTACGTATCACGACTCGTGTTACCTCGGACGCCACAACGATGTGTACTTGGCGCCACGCAATGTTGTCAGCTCAATCAAGGGTGCTGACCTTGTTGAAATGCCACGCAACGGAACTACTGGAATGTGTTGCGGTGCTGGTGGAGCACGCATGTGGATGGAAGAAAACATCGGCACAAAGATCAACGACGAGCGCGCAGCAGAAGCAATTGCAACTGGTGCAAGCCGCGTCGCAACAGCGTGTCCGTTCTGTTACATCATGCTGGATGACGGTGTGAAGGGTGCTGGCAAAGAAGAGAACGAAGTCAAGGTCGCCGACATTGCCATTCACTTGCTGGACGCACTCGAAAACGGTGAGCGCATCAACGCTGAGCGGCCTGCGCCACTCGCAGTGCCAATTGCCGGCAACTAACTAGCGAAAGTTTTCGAAGTATCGACTTGGGGTCGGCCCGCGCTGACCCTGGTATTTAGAACCTCTCGCACCTTTGCCGTACGGATTGTCGGCAGGAGTGGTCATCGTCATGAAACTCACTTGACCAATCTTCATGTTTGGATACAACGTGATTGGCAAGTTGGCCACATTTGATAACTCGAGTGTGATGTGGCCATCAAAGCCAGCGTCAATAAACCCAGCAGTTGAATGAATCAGTAGACCAAGTCGACCGAGCGAGCTTTTGCCCTCAACGCGTGCGACCAGATCGTCTGCAATGGCTACTCGCTCGAGTGTTGAACCCAAAACGAATTCGCCTGGGTGCAACATAAACACACCATCTTGGGGAACCTCTACCAACTCGGTGAGATCTGCAAGATCTTTCTTTACATCGATAACCGCAGCGGTGTGATTGCGAAAGACCCGGAACAGGTTGGATACTTTGACGTCAATCGACGACGGCTGCAAGCACGACTCATCGATCGGGTCAATGATGATTCTTTTCGCGGCAAGTGCCTCGCGGATGCTTTTGTCAGACAGGATCACAACGAAGCACACTATCTAATACAACCCCCCGAACGCCCAGCCAGTTATCCAACGGGTATTTCAACTTGGTTTCGGATTGGTACTCTCTACAACGGTTTCGCGGGTGTAGTTCAGAGGTAGAACATCAGCTTCCCAAGCTGAGAACGCGGGTTCGATTCCCGTCACCCGCTCAACAAACTGACAAGGGCCCAGGCGGCTGCAACACCACCAACGAGCGCCATCGTTATTGTGCGAGCAATTGGTGCTCGGTCGAGGTCATCACTTGCATGTTTGGGATTCTTGGTTGCACTCGGTGGTCTCACGATGGCCAGCACATTGCCAACGCACATTGCCCCTCCAAGAGCAAGCACTAAATATGCAAGTAGGTCTTCGCCGAGAAACATGCGCTAGTTGCGAAGTGCTGCATCGACAACAGGATCTGAAGCCACGCTCTCAAAACGGGTGTACGTCGAGAGCCACGCAAGTTGTGCAGTCCCCAATGGTCCGGCGCGGTGCTTGGCAACGTTGATTTCGGCACGACCCTTCAAGTTGGGATCTTGGTCATAAATTTCGGGACGAAACAAGAACATCACTACGTCGGCGTCCTGCTCGAGAGCGCCAGACTCGCGCAAGTCGGAAAGTGTTGGACGCTTTTCGGTGCGTGCCTCAAGTTGACGACTCAACTGACTTAGGGCCAAAACCGGCACATTGAATTCGCGGGCCAACAACTTGAGTTTTCGGCTGATCTCGCTCACTTCCAACTGGCGATTCTCTGGTCGACCATCACCGCCCATCAACTGCAAATAGTCGATCACGATGAGCGCAAGTCCGCCTTCGCGACTGATGGTGCGACGTGCTTTGGCGCGAATTTGACCAACCGAAGTGCCGGCACTGTCATCGATGGTCAAAGGAATGTCGAGTCGACCAACGGCGTGGCTGATCTTTGTCCAATCGTTTGGACCTGGACGTCCGGTGCGCAACAACTGGCTGTCTACGCGAGCTTCACTCGACAAAATACGTTGCGCAAGTTCGGCTTTACCCATTTCCAACGAGAAAAAGAGCACGGGTTTCATCAGTGTTTGAGCAGCGTTCACCGCAAGATTGAGTGCAAACGCGCTCTTGCCCATGGCAGGACGAGCTCCAAGGATGTTGAGCGTGCCAGGCTGCAAGCCAAGCAACACTTTGTCGAGTTCTGCAATTCCTGTTGGCACACCCGTAATAGCACCCTTGTTGTCTACGAGCGTCTGCAGTTTTTCGATCGCTTGATCGATCAACACGTTGACTTTCTCTGCATTGTCACCAACATGGCTCTCGCCAATATCAAAAATCTTGCTCTCTGCATCATCGATTGCTTTGTCAACGTCGTCTGGCTCATTGAATGCGATTTCGGCAATATCGGATGCTGCGCCAATCAAGCGACGAAGACGTGCGGTGTCGCGCACAATCTTTGCGTAGCGATCGGCGCTAGTGATCGCTGGTGTTGCGTTTTGCAACGTGAGCAATGCATCGAGACCACCAATGGTGTCGAGTGTGCCCGCGCGTCGGAGCTCTTCTGCAACCGTGACTGCATCAACCGGCTCGCCACCCGTATTGAGCGAACGAATTGCATCAAAAATATGGCGGTGAATTGGTTTGTAAAACTCGTCAGGAAGCACACCGCGTTCGAGTGCAGAAGCAACCGCGTCGCGCGACAACAACATGGCACCCAATAATGAAGATTCGGCATCCAAGTTGTGCGGCGGCACACGTTGCGTGCTGCGCTGCACTGGTCGTGTGTCGCTGTTTGATTCACCCGCTATTGACATACGTCTACCTTGCCCGAACTTGCCTGTTGATCGCTAGGGGCATAACCATGTGACTTAACTGTGGATAACCACATGCAACCCCGCTGTGCGGAGCCATTGCGTTGCGTTACTTGGCTACGACAGAGAGGTTGATCACACCAACAACATCGGAGTACAGCTCGACTGAGACCGCATGGTCTCCAACTGCACGGATCGGTGTGTCGATGGTGATGTTCTTGCGATCAACAGTGATACCTGTTTGATCCAAGAGCGCTGCAGCAATCTCGGTTGTGGAGATCGAACCAAACAAACGACCCTCGGCTCCGGCTTTTGCCTTGACCTTGATTGACTGCTTGGCCAAGTTGGCTGCTACACCGCGCGCGGCTTCGCGCTCGGTGTTTTCGCGCAAGTCACGGGCACGGCGCATCACACCAGCCTGAACGACTTCGCCCTCGGAAGCCACAATGGCAAGGCCGTGCGGCAACAAATGGTTGCGTGCATGACCAGACGAAACGGTGATGATGTCGCCGCGGCGACCAACACCTGCGATATCAGAACGAAGCAAAACCTTCATGGCTTATGCCTCCTCGGTTGTAGTTGTGGCTGAAACTTCAACGTCAGCTGCTGGTGCTGCTACCGGAGATTCGGCGGCATCAATTGCTGCTGCGTACTTATCGACAAATGCTGATTCGTTTGAACCGGCATCAGTGTTTGGTGCGCCACGACGTGGACGATCGCTACGTGAGCCACCGTCTTCCTCGCCACGACGAGGTGCGCGCGCTGCGGCAACTCGCTTGGTGTATGGCAAGAGTGCCATTTCGCGGGCGTTCTTGACAGCAAGTGCTACGTCACGTTGTTGCTGAACGGTGTTGCCGTTCATGCGACGTGCGCGCAACTTTGATCGATCGGACATGAAGCGCTGCAACAAGTTGACATCTTTGTAGTCGATGTATCCAATGTGCTCAGCGTGCAATACGTTTGGACGCTTCTTGTATTTGCGCATTGCAGCTTTCGCTGCCCTCGCTTTGTTGGTTTTACTTGTCATGTCTTAATTCCCTTTGTGGTTAATGAGTGGTGTGATTAGAACGGTTCTTCGCCGGTGTCATGAGGATTGACATCGGTGCCTGGGTTGGCGCCACGTGACGCGCCACCCTGGCTTGGTCCATCGGTTTTTGGCGTGCGCTCTACTTGAGCAGTTGCCCAACGAAGGCTCGGTCCGAGCTCGTCAGCAATCACGTCGATGGCAGTGCGCTTGTCGCCCTCACGAGTGGTGTATTCGCGCTGCTCGAGACGACCAGTGACAACAACTCGTGCGCCTTTGGTCAATGATGCCGCTGCGTTTTCGCCAAGTTGGCCCCATGCAGTGACGTTGAAGTAGGAAGTTTGTTCCTGCCATTCGCCATTGACCTGATAACGACGACCGACGGCGATGCCGAACGAGGCAACTCCACGACCGGTAGTTGTAAAACGAAGCTCTGGATCGCGGGTGAGATTACCTACGAGAGTGATGGTGTTATCTGACATTGTTGTTGCTCCTTACGAAGTGGCTACTAGTTCAAAGAGATCAATTATGCAGACACTGCGGTGAGACCGCGGCGTGATGCTTCTTGATCTGGCAAACGGAGAAGTTTGTGGCGGAGGACATCGTCCGCAATACGAAGGCTGCGCTCGAACTCGTCGAGTGCGCCACCTGGTGCCATGAGATTGAACACCGCGTAGTAGCCGTCATTCTGTTTGTTGATTGGGTATGCAAGACGACGCTTGCCCCACCAATCAGGTGAACCGTGGACTGTGCCACCAACACCTTGAACTGCCTTGGTCACAGTGGAGATCCAACTGTGCGCAGCCGATTCTTCTAAGTTGCCGCTAACTATGAGCATTAATTCGTAAGCACGCATGAGCGTGGTAACTCCCTTCGGTTCCAACCGGGGCTGGAGCCCCCGAGGGGGCAGGGTGGATATGTGGACTTGGGATCGTATCGGCACGAAGGGAGCGTGCCACACCCGTGTTGCAGAGATTGGCTGAACTAGCGCCGAGACCTGCGCCTTGTTGGCTCTGTGTCCGATTTGGGGGCTGTAGCCATTGGCAAAGAGCGCAAGAGATGATGCCAGCGACACGACCGGCAGCACTCGACGACATAGGCCGTATATGTAATAGGCGAGCTCAGGTTGGTTGAGTGTTCAGTATTGCGCTGTTGCTCAGTGTGTTGAGCAAGTTGTCGAAACTCTTCAAGTTCGTGTGGCTTGGTGATGCAACGTCCATGGCTTGGGAGACGCGGACCGAACACATAAGTCACCAACGCAACATTGTCTTGCACGCAAATTGGGCACTTCACACTTGTTGCATCGCCAAAGTTTTTTGCAGCGCGCACCAAGTCGGGATGTGCGTCACACAATTGTTCTCTGCGAAGGCGGCCGCGGCGAAACTCATTAATCAAAGCACGACGGGTGAGGCGGTGATCAATAACGCCACCAACAGTTTCACCGTTGTCGTCGGTGAGCGTGAGTTGACTCAGCCAACCCGTTGGGCGTCGCGAAGAATTCATTGAACAGAACGCTAGTCAGTTTTTGTCGCCCACCACTGTTCGAGTCTGCGCCTCACTTCGGCATCGCCCAACAATCCTTCTTCAAGCCGGATTTCCATCAAGAATGTCAAGGCTTCACCAACTTGTCGACCGGCGCCGATAGACAACATCTCCATCACTTGCGCTCCGTCCAACTCTGGACGCAGTGCTGCCAATTCTTCATGCTTGGCCAACTCTGCGATGCGAGCCTCAAGTTCGTCCATGCGTTGTGAAAGCATCAACGCTTTTCTCTCGTTGCGGGTCGTGCAGTCGCAGCGCGTCAGCACATTGAGTTCATTCAACAATGGTCCTGCATCGCGAACGTAGCGACGCACTGCCGAATCCGTCCATCCCATTTGATATGTATGAAAGCGCAGATGCAACGCAACCAAGTCGGTGATTGCGTCAGTGTCATGCGTTGAATACTTCATTGCTTTAAGACGTGCGCGCGACATTCGTGCACCAACTACTTCGTGGTGATGAAACGTGACACCTTTACCATCTTTGATGCCGCGTGTTTTTGGTTTGCCAATGTCGTGAAACAACGCTGCAAGCCGTGTAATGCGGAAATCAAAATCAGGAGATGCGTCTGGTC
>JBIKZO010000107.1:0-5121 GCA_044354675.1 Ilumatobacteraceae bacterium
GTTTCGCAATCCGCGAAGGTGGACGCACCGTTGGTGCTGGCCGCGTCGTCAAGATTCTGAAATAAAGAACTGACCGGCTGACACTTATGGCATCAAGCATCCGCATCCGTCTGAAGGCGTTTGATCACCAGATCATCGACGAATCTTCAAAGAAGATCGTCGAGACTGTTGCTCGCACCAATGCGACGGTACGGGGCCCGATTCCGCTACCTACCGACAAGCACCGTTACACGGTGATTCGTGGGCCGCACGTTGACAAAGACTCCCGTGAGCATTTTGAAATGCGTATTCACAAGCGTCTTATCGACATCATCGAGCCAAATGCTAAGACGATTGACAGCCTGCAGCGCATTGAGTTGCCTGCTGGTGTCGACATCGAAATCAAGCTGCAAAACAGTTAGTTTCAGCACCCATTCAATGGGAACCGTGCTTCAAGTAAGGTGCGCGGTACATGGTTGAGCGAAAGGTTGCAGTTTTACGCGCCGATGCTTCCGATCTAATCGGCGTTGGTCATGTCATGCGATCGCTCGCCCTGGGCGAAGCATTACTGGATGTCGGCTTTGATGTGATGCTTGCAACCGTTGGTCTTCCAGCAGGGATGCGCGAAGAAGCGCGTAAATGTGGGGTAACCGTTGTTGATTTGCAGTGTGTGCCTTTTGGGGTTGCTGACGCCTTAGCAACACTCTCGCTCAACAGTGCAGTGCTTGTTATTGACGGCTACAAGTTTGAACGCGAGTTCTTTGAAATTCTTGAAAATCGAGTGACTAATTTTGCGGTGATTGATGACAATGTTGAGACAAAGGCACTCGCTCCATCGGTTGTGATCAATCAAAATCCTCATGCAACTCCTGAAATGTATGCGCATCTGTTGGGCGAACCGCAGCTCTTGCTTGGACTTCAATATGCATTGCTTCGACGAGAAGTTCGTGCCGCTGCAAAGCAAGCGAAATCTACGATCGTGGGGAAAGTATTTGTGGCGATGGGGGGAAGTGATTTCTTAAAGTTGACTTCACCAATTGTTGATGGGTTAAAAGATTTGGATATTGAAATTTGTGTCGCCATTGGTCCGACTAACAGTCAGCGCCAACAAATAGAAGAAACAGTGAAGTCGATTCCTCAAGCGCGAATGATTCTTCAGGCTGATTACATCACGGAACTTGCATCGTCATCACTGGCAATTCTCGCTGCGGGTTCGTCGCTGTGGGAAGCAGCGGCGCTCGGCGTGCCATCAATTGGGCTCATCGTTGCCGACAATCAAAATGTTGTATCAAGCGCAACTCACGGATTGGGCATTGCTGTTTCAATCGATTTCAGGGCTGAAATCAAAATTGGAGAACTTCGCGGAGAGGTTAAATCTTGTTTGGAACGAAGCAGTACAAAGTTGACAACACAGAAATCACTTGATGTGGATGGGGTCGTGAATGTGGCTTCCATGATTCGAACAACGAGTTAAAGCAGCTTGGCCTGTCGTTCGGTCCAACTTCGCTGGATAACCTTCGTAGTAGTTTGTTGGAATTAGTTCGGAGAGGATGACTTAAATTTGTCGCAAGGAAATGTTTATGTCATTGCGGAATTATCTGCGAATCATGGTGGCAGCAAGGCGCGTGCGCTCGAAGTTGTGCATGCTGCTGCTAAAGCAGGCGCAGACGCAGTTAAATTTCAGCACTACACCGACCAGACAATTACGGTTCGATCAAACCATCCAGATTTTCGGGTAAGTGGCGGCACGTTGTGGGACGGGCGCCAACTTGCGGATCTCTACGCAGAGGCGATGATGCCGTGGGAGTGGACGCAGGATCTCGTTGCAGAAACAAAAAAAGTTGGCATTGATTGGCTATCGAGCCCCTTCGATAATTCGGCAGTTGATTTTCTTGAGACGTTTGATATTCCGACATACAAAATTGCATCTTTCGAGTTAAATGACTTGCCACTCATTCGATACGTGGCGTCAAAGGGCAAGCCGATGATCATGTCGACAGGCATGTCAACAGTGGAAGAAATAGACAGGGCTGTGCGAGCCGCTACTGAATCGGGTGCACCGAAAGTTTCGATTTTGCGATGCAACTCGACGTATCCAGCAAAGAGTTTGGAAATGGACATTGCTGCAATACCCGAGATGATCAAGCGTTGGGGAATTCCAGTTGGGTTGTCGGATCACACCATGAGTTCGGTAACCGCGATTGGCGCTGTGGCACTTGGTGCAACCATCTTGGAAAAGCACATCACCATACGCAGATCTGATGGCGGACCAGATGGTGCATTCTCACTTGAGCCACACGAGTTTGCTGCACTTGTGCGTGATGTGCGAGAGGCAAGTCTTTCGTTGGGAACCGCAAGGTTTGGTCCGTCGGCTTCAGAAGTAAATAGTTTGAAATTTCGCAGGTCGCTGCGAGCGGTTGCCGACATTAAAGCTGGTGAGAAGATCACACCGACCAATGTGCGATCAGTGCGTCCGGCTGGCGGGTTGATGCCAGACGATTTTGCCTCGATTGATGGCTCAACGGCCGCAAAAGACATTGCGATCGGTGACCCGATCACGCGCGAACTACTGAAGTAAAACTAGTTAGTGCTGCGTTCGTGCAGCACACATTGCATCAGCGCAACGTCTAGCCACCTGCCAAACTTGCGCCCGATCTCTCGCTCTATACCCACGAGCGTGTAACCGCACGATTCGTGCAGCGCACGCGATGCGGTGCCAGATGTTTCAATGCGCGCCATCACCACATGAAAACCAGAGTCGGCAGCCTGCTCGAGCAGCGTCTTGAGGATCAGTCGACCGATGCCGCGCCGACCCAAATCGCGTTTGACATACACCGAGTTTTCGACCGAGGTGCTGTAGGCAGCACGGTCGCGGTATTCGCTTAAGGCTCCGAAGCCAACCACTTCGTCTTCCGGGGTGACGCAAACGATCGCTGAAAATGCGCCACTGCGTGCAGTGATCCAAGCGGATTGGGTTTCGAGCGTGCGGGGAACAAGATCAAATGTTGATGTCTCGAATTGCACTTCGTGATTGTAAATTTCGCAGATCGCAGCCGCGTCGGAAACGAGTGCTCTGCGGATACGCAGGTTGGCTGGATTGATCTGATTCACACAGGTGAACTTAGTTGCTAGTAGTGCCAAATGACCGTGAATTAAAGAATTAGTCAAGAATCCGCACTTACCAAAACGGGCCCTTGGTTTGTACGATAGAAAACACATATGTCAGATTTCAATGGAGTCCCAGCAGAAGATGATGATGTGCCAGTCATAGAAACCTCTGGCGACGCGTGGAATGACTCGATGGTCGAAGACGAGTCTCCAATTGCCACACCTGAATCACTGAGTGGTGCTCCAACAATTTCTACTCCGTTGCCTCCGCCTCCGCCTATGCCAGTAAATGTAAAGAGTCGTCGTAAGATGCGCGCTCTTGCATTGGCTTGTGTAGTCGTAGCGATTGGTTTCGGTAGTGGAATTCTGGGCACTATCGCCGCCGACAAGTGGAACATCACCATTGGTTCAACAAGAATTTCTGGCTCATCTAATGCGCCACTCGTTACAAGTGAAGTTGATTCAGATGATCCGAGTCTTGGCACCACAGTGGTCGCTCAGGTTGTGAATCAATTAGCCGACAGTGTTGTGACTATCAATAGCCAAATCAGTGATGCAACTGGCGAAGGCGAAGCGAGTGGCACAGGAGTGGTACTTACCTCTGATGGAGAGATCTTGACTAACGCCCACGTGGTGGAGGGGGCAACAAAAGTAAGCGTGCGTTTTGCTGGTGAAACCGAACCACGCACGGCAACTGTGTTGGCCAGTGACCCTGGCAATGACTTGGCGCTCTTGAAAATCGATGCAACAAATTTGAAGCCCGCAACATTTGCTCGACCTGGAACCATTCGCATTGGCGACCAAGTGATTGCAATTGGTTACGCACTTGCACTCGATGGCGGGCCATCTGTGACGTCCGGAATCATTTCGGCACTAAAGCGCACGATCATTACTGAATCGGGTGCGCTCAATGGTCTGATCCAAACCGATGCCGCAATTTCATCGGGCAACTCTGGCGGCCCACTTGTTAACCTGCGAGGCGAAGTGGTGGGCATCAACACCGCCGTCGCGCGCAGTGATGTCAATCAGGCCGCAACAAACATTGGTTTCTCGATCTCGGTAGACGAGATTGTTCCAGTGCTCGAACAATTGCGCAGCCAAGCCAGCGGCGTTGTCCGGCAGGAGGGCTTTCTCGGAGTAGGTCTTGCGGCCCGCACCGATGGGGGCCAGGGAGCCATCATCACCAGTGTTCAGCCCGATTCGCCAGCAAGTTTGGCCGGAATCCAGGAAGACGACATCGTTTTGTCGGTAGACGGCGAGCCAATTGACGGCCAGGCCGGTTTGGTGGCCGCAATTCGCGACGCCGCACCGGGTCAAACCGTTGAGATTGAGATTTTGAGGGGTGTAGAACGCCTCACGGTGAAGGCAACTCTGGTTGCTCGCGACCAGGGCTAAGCCCAAATATTTGCCCCAAATTCTTGGTGGTTGGGCGTTTGGAGACGCCAAAATGCGCCGATAGGGTAACGAGTCCGTATTCACGACTTTCTTGGCACAGTGCTGGGGCGGTCATTAGTAGCAACTTGACGTCACAATCGACGTCTGCAAGTACCTCGGTAACACGAGGAACCTTGCAGCAACAACGTTTTCGGTGCTCCGCCGGCGTTGCCGGGCGGAGCATTTCCGTTTCCGGAATCGATTGGACGAATGGGCGTTACGAGTACACCGATTTTTTACAGAAATAACAAAGATCACGATATTCACGAAGAAGAAAAGGGCACAGGTCGCCGTTATGGCACAAAAAGCAATCGTCGGCGAGAAGGTCGGCATGACACAGATTTGGGACGACGCTCAACACGTCATTCCCGTCACTGTGTTGCGCATCGAACCAGCCCGTGTTGTACAGGTCAAAACAGGTGAGCGCGATGGTTACTCCGCTCTTCAAGTGACCTACGGGCAAAAGGATCCAAAGAAGTTGACAAAGGCTCAGGCCGGTCACTTCGCTTCAGCAAACGTGCCTGCGGGTCGTCGTCTTGTCGAGTTGCGTCTCGACTCGGTAGACGGTTTCCAAGTTGGCCAAGAAATTGCTGTTGACAT
>JBIKZO010000026.1:0-16367 GCA_044354675.1 Ilumatobacteraceae bacterium
CAGCAGGTGTTGAAGTAACAACAGGACCACTGGGGCAAGGTTTTGCCAACGCCGTTGGAATGGCAATAGCCGAAAGCAATCTGCGTGCGCGTTTTGGATCCGAGTTGATGGACCACCACACGTTTGTGATTGCCGGTGACGGTTGTTTGATGGAAGGCATTAGCCATGAGGCTGCCTCACTAGCCGGACACCTTGGTCTCGACCGATTGATCTGCGTATACGACGATAACAAAATCACGATTGACGGCAGCACAGCATTGACTTGCTCTGATGATGTAGTCGCGCGTTTTAGCTCATATGGATGGAATGTTGTGCAGCTCGGTGAAATTGGCGAAGACATGGACGCTCTTGAACTTGCGCTCAACGAGGCGAAACAACATCGCGGCTCGCCTACTTTGTGTATTCTGCAAACACATATCGGTTTTCCATCTCCTGACTTCACTGACAGTCATGAAGCGCACGGCAATCCGTTTCTCGCTGAACACGTCGAGCGCACAAAGGCAGTGCTCAACATTCCGAACGAACCCTTTTGGGCCCCTACGGCCACTGTTGCTGCCTCTCGAGAATTTGCGAAGAGTCGATCAGCGCAGTTAGTTGCGACCTACAAAGGCATTAAACCAAATTCAGATTTTGAAAAGTGTTGGAATCCTCAGAAGAGCGCTCAATGGTCTTCGAAAATGCCAACCTTCGAACAAGATTCGACTCTTGCAACACGCCAGGCTATGCCGTTGGCAATTAGTGTGAGTTTGAGTGACCTGCCTGGTCTGATGCTTGGTTCTGCAGACTTAACTGGCAACACAGGTGTAAAAATCGGAGCACTCAACGCTCATTCCGCGCAGAATTCTCAAGGTCAGCAAATATATTTCGGTATTCGTGAACATGCGATGGCCGCAGCAATGGTTGGCATGGCACTGCATGGTGGCATTCTGCCTGTGGGAGGCACATTCTTTGTTTTTGCTGACTACATGCGTCCATCTCTTCGGTTGGCTGCGCTCTCACACGCAAAGGCTATTTTTGTGTTCTCGCATGACTCGGTTGGCGTAGGTGAAGATGGTCCTACTCATCAGCCAGTAGAACATTTGGCCTCACTGCGAATCATCCCTGGTTTGCATGTAGTACGCCCTGCCGACTCCAACGAAACAGCACAAGCTTGGCGCGATGCTGCTGATCATGACGGGCCAACTGCGTTGATCTTGAGTCGACAATCTCTTCCAATCACCACTGATGGCTCTGCCATAGCAACAGGAGCCGGCGTGGTGCGTGCTGGCTCATCAGCAGCCCAAATCGTGCTCGTTGGCACAGGCAGTGAAGTTTCACTCTGCGTCCAAGCTGCCAACCAACTTGAACAATCAGGCATTGCGTCTCAAGTTGTGAGCATGCCTTCTTGGGACCGGTTTGAAACCATGTCCAAGGAATTCAAGTCAACTGTTTTCCCACGTGGTGTTCCTGTGCTCTCCGTAGAAGCTGGAAGCACGTTCGGTTGGGCTAAATATGCCGATCAATCCATAGGCATCGATCGCTTTGGTGCAAGTGCGCCAGGCAATGTTGTGATGCAGAAACTCGGATTAAACGTTCAACACGTAGTTGATTGCGCGCTCGAGTTGATTGCATCTGATAAACAAGACTGATGACACAATCTCGCCTGGTGCGATTGTTTGATGAATGTGGTCAAAGCCCGTGGCTCGACAATCTCAAGCGAGAATTCATCACGAGTGGAGCGTTACAAGGAATACTTGATACAGGTATTCGCGGGTTGACGTCAAACCCCACCATTTTCCAGAAGGCAATTCAGGGATCGCAGGATTACGACGAGCAATTTTTGCAACTTGCCGCGCTGAAACACACGCCGATAGAAAGTTATTGGGAACTTGTTATCAAAGACATTCAGGACGCTCTTGACGTATTTCAACCTCTTTATGAGTCATCAAATCGCTCAGATGGATTTGTCAGCGTTGAAGTAGATCCCAACCTGGCACACGACACTGCAGCCACCGAGGCAGCCGCTCGTCAACTCGATGAGCGAGTTGATCGCGACAATGTCATGATCAAGATCCCGGCGACTCAAGAAGGTATTCCTGTTATTCGCACAATGATTAGCGAAGGACGCAACGTCAATGTGACGCTCATTTTTAGCCTTGATCGCTACCAAGAAGTCATGAACGCCTATATCGACGGACTTGAGATTCTCAACACAAAATCATCTGCAACTCTTTCTGGGGTCTCAAGCGTTGCAAGCTTTTTTATTTCACGGGTTGATACGGAAATCGATAAACGACTGTTGGGGGTTGGCACATCGCAGTCCCTTGAACTTTGTGGCACGGCGGCTATCTCTCAAGCAAAGCTCGCCTATCAGCTTTTCTTACAAACATTTTCTGGACCACGATGGGCAGCGCTTGTGCGACGTGGCGCTCGAGTGCAACGTCCGCTGTGGGCTTCTACTTCAACAAAAAATCCGTCCTATCCAGACACGTTGTATGTCGATCAATTAATTGGAGCCGACACGGTAAACACTTTGCCAGACAACACCATGTTGGCTTTTAATGATCACGGAACCCCAAAGTCGACTATCCAATCCGACATCGATCTTGCTCACAATCGTTGGCATGCGTTGTCAGGTCTAGGTGTCGATGTCGCCGACGTTGCAAGCCAACTCGAGTCTGAGGGCGTACGTTCGTTTCAGCAGAGTTTCACTGAGCTCATCGATGCTCTCAAAGCAAAAGACCAAGCATTTCGTCTATGACCAAGATGGTCCACCTGCAGAAAGCCATTTCTGATCTTGTAGGTGAATTCGGCTCTATTCACAACACCGACTATGTGATGCAACTCATCACGACCAGTCTTGAGCTTGGATCCGACAAAACATCGACATTAGATCTCAAGATTGCATCGTCAGCGCTGAAAGAAATGCGCGAAGCCTTCGCCATGTTTCAACCTTTCACGCAGAGACGCAAAGTGACCATATTTGGTTCGGCAAGAACGAAAAAAGATGATCCGCTGTATTTACACACGCAAAACGTTGCCAAAAGTCTCGCCGACCAAGGATGGATGGTTGTAACGGGTGCAGGCCCAGGGATCATGGAAGCCGGCATGGAAGGAGCAGGTAGAGAACGCTCCATTGGCGTCTCTATACGTTTGCCGTTCGAGTCGTCTGCTAATTCGATCATCGCGGGCGACGAAAAATACGTTTCGATGCGTTACTTCTTCACTCGCAAATTGATGCTGGTTAAAGAGTCTCAAGCATTTTTGTGCCTACCAGGAGGTTTTGGAACCCTCGATGAAACATTTGAGTTGCTTACGCTTACACAAACTGGCAAGGGCGTTCCCGTGCCGATCGTTTTGCTGGATCTTCCAGGAGACCATTTTTGGCACTCGATCGATGAATTGATTCGCAATCAGTTGCTTGTGCGCGGACTTGTTTCATCAGAGGATCTTGCCCTCTACCGAGTTTGTGACAGCATCTCCGACGCAACTTCAGAAATACAAACCTTTTATCGCAATTACCATTCAATTCGCTATATCGGCAAGCATTTGATCATGCGTCTCAACAACGAACCTAGTGCTCAATTACTCGATGCTCTGAATGACAAGTTTGCGCATATGTGCCAAACCGGCGGATTTGAGATCGTGCAACCTCATGCAGCCGAAAGAAATGAAAATGACAATCTCGATAAGCACCGCTTACGCTTCGATCCAAATCGCAGCGATGCAGGCGGCTTACGAGAGTTGATCAATTTCCTTAATCAAGACGCGTAAGCACACCGATTGCTTTTTCAATAGCACGGCGCGCCGTAGTGAGCTGTCTCTCCGTTTCAGGACGCTTGACCGCACCCTCGCGATGTGCGGATTTAAGTGCATCAAGAGCCTTATCGGCCAACTCCTCCGAGATCGATTCAAGTCTGGAGATCATGTCATTAATTGATTCGTCTTGCGATGCTGGCATGCATCAAGTATGACAGTCAGCGCGACACTCTTGTCATCATCGCTTGAGATTCTTGCGCTTTTATTGCGAAATGACGTGTGATGTCCTGTTCTATCGTCTAGCGTCACAACCTATGTCACGACCCGAAGAACTTCATGAGTGGATCAGTTTTACCGACCCAGATGCCGAACAAACATGGATGATTGATTCAACTTTCATGCTCTCAAACTGGTCATGCATTTACGGCTCGGGCTGCAAAGGTGTACTTGATGACGATGCAACCAAACTGCAGCAAGGTTGCTGCAGTTACGGCGCACACTTCATTGACAAGAAGGATCTTGCGTCTGTCAAGAAGTCTGTAAAGCGTCTCAAACCGGAACATTGGCAAAAACATGAAAAGGGTGCCAATAACCGCTGGCTAATTAAGAACCGCGACGGTTCAGATGCAACACGACGCGTTAATGATGCTTGTATTTTTCACAATGATCCCGGTTTTGAGGGTGGCATGGGTTGTGCATTCCATATTGCTGCACTCGAAGTTGGTGAGCGCCCAATGGATTGGAAGCCTGACGTGTGTTGGCAAGTCCCGCTACGTCTAGACGAACACACCGAAGACGATGGCCATGTGATTTCCCACTTGCGCGAATGGAAACGGCGCGACTGGGGTGAGGGTGGCATTGAATTTCATTGGTGGTGCACCGATGACCCTGCAGCATTCGTTGGCAAAGATCCTGTTTACAAGTATCTAAAAGACGAGATTACTGAACTCATTGGATCAAAGACGTACAAGACTCTTGTCAAACTGCTTGAAGAGAAGCGGTCAACACCACGACCACATCCTCAGGTATCGCTCAAGAATCCAACGCGCAAACCAGCCAAAAAATAGCTAGCAAAAAGCTGGCAAAAACTAGTCGGCAAAAACTAGCCAACGCTAGTTTGAATTGCGCTTAGTGTATTTGCGACGATCTTCGATCGTCAGGTACTTCTTGCGAATTCGCACGTTGAGCGGCGTCACTTCAACCAACTCGTCGTCTGCAATCCATTCGATTGCAGTTTCGAGCGTGTGGGTTACCGGCGTGGCGAGTTTGATGCCTTCGTCATGGCTGTGCGTACGAATGTTGTTCTTCTCTTTTGCACGCACCGCATTAACAACCATCTCTTCTTCGCGGGCATTCTCTCCCACAACCATTCCTTCATACAACTCATCACCTGGCGAGATACACAGTGTTCCGCGTTGCTCAAGGTTGTCGAGTGCATACGCAGTTGCAGGACCCATGCGGTCCGAAACCATTGCTCCACCTAGACGATGTGGCAACTCTCCTGCCCATGGCATCCATCCAGCAAGGCTCTGGTGCAACAACGCAGTTCCTCGCGTAACAGTCAACAACAGCGACCTAAAACCAATGAGCCCGCGCGAAGGGGCCTCAAAGTAGACAATCGTGCGGTTGGCATCCCCTGGACGCAAATCGGTGATGCGACCTTTTCGTGGTGCAAGCGCCTGAGTAACTGCACCTACGTACTCGTCTGGCACGTCACACGTTCCAGATTCGAGAGGCTCATGCTTCTTGCCGTTGATCTCTCGAGTTATAACTTCTGGTCGACTGACTTGCAGTTCGTAGCCTTCACGACGCATGTTTTCGATCAACACTGCCAATTGCAGTTCGCCTCGGCCAGCAACTTCCATTACGTCGGTCGACTCGGTATTAGCAATCTTGATTGAAACGTTTCCGAGAATTTCTTTCTGCAAACGGTCTCGTAAGTGGCGACTTGTGAGATATTTACCATCTTTGCCGGCGAACGGTGATGTGTTTACACCAAAACTCATACGCAGAACCGGCTCGTCAACCTCGAGGCGCAAAAGCGGAACAGGATTTTCGAGAGATGCGATTGTGTCGCCTACTTCGACTTCATCGATTCCGCTCATAATGAACAAGTCACCTGCGATTACTTCTGCAACTTCCACGCGATCAATACCATGGAACGCCATCAAACCACTGAGCTTGCGCTTCAGCACTGGAGCAGGGTTGTCGTCAGTGGGCTTCTGACAAAGTGAAACTTGATCACCTTTACGCATCACGCCAGAAATAACACGACCAATAGCCAAACGTCCTAGGTAATCCGATGCATCCAAGTTGGTCACCATTGCTTGCAATGGTGCACTCATGTCATTTTGCGGTGCAGGAATGTGATCGACAATTGCATCAATCAACGGAGACAAGTCACCATCTGGTGATGGCATTCCAATCCCAGCCATGGCAAGGCTGTCGCGTGCGACAGCAGAAAAGACCGGGAATGACAAGTGATGATCTGCATGAGCAAGATCTAAGAACAACTGCTCTACTTCGTGCAGCACTTCTTCAGGACGCGCATCTTGACGGTCCACCTTGTTGATCACCAAAATCACCGGCAAGTCCAAAGCGAGTGCCTTCGACAACACATAACGAGTCTGAGGCAACGGGCCTTCAGCGGCGTCTACGAGCAACAAGATGCCGTCAACCATGGCAAGCGCCCGCTCTACTTCTCCACCAAAGTCGGCGTGACCTGGAGTATCGACCAAGTTGATCTTGGTACCTTTCCATTCGATCTGTGCAGCCTTTGCCAAAATGGTGATTCCGCGCTCGCGCTCTTGGTCATCATTGTCCATAACTCGATCGATGATTGCTGAGTGTGCAGCAAACGTTCCGGCCGAACGCAAAAGAGCGTCCAACAAAGTGGTTTTGCCGTGGTCTACGTGTGCAACAAGCGCAATATTGCGCAACTTCTCAGGTGTTTGTGTCATGATCTTTCTTGATTTTTATGGGGGGATCTGCGGTGTGCTGGAGGAACAGCGTTACTTAGTTTTCTTCCTCATCGCTTTCTTCATCATCTTCATCGAAGCGCACACCGTATTTCTCGGCAATTGCTGCGTATTGATCTTCTTCAGTCTGTGCTTCTTTACTGCGACCGCCAAGCCCAAGATCACTTGCGCTTGGTCCAGACTGCTTTAACTTGCGCGCTTCTTCGAAGCGACGATGACGACCCTTCTTCACGGTAGGGCTCCGAACCTTGATCGGGTGACTACCGGTGAGGCAGCCACTTAGTGGATAAACATCGCTGTAAATCTTAGCCTGATAAGCCAGTGTTTTAGTGGCTTTTGGTTCAGATTGTTGGATTATTGGTGGGCAACAGCCTGAGTCTGCCGTGGCCATTAAAACTCAATCCAGCCTCACCCGACAGGATGCGCTCGATGTCTTTCCCCACCATCTCTGCACGCCAGCCAACACTCAGTCGGCCCTGAGGTGACTTGCGCAAGAGCGACAAAATGTCGTTGCGTGTGCCGAGCAATGTGGCATCAATATGGTGTGTTCGTGCAAGTTCACTCATCCATGCAGTAATCAGACCAACTGCTGGACGCAATTCCTTATCGACGTCATCATTGTCAATCTGCGGTAGCGAAACGTGAACGCTCTTACCCCATTCGACTGCCGCAAGCAGTTCACGTCCTACATCGCCACCTATTTGACGATTCTCCACTCCCCTTGCTTTAAGCAATTCATCTGTCGTAGTCGGCATTATTTGAGCGATACCCAAAATTGCAATATCAGAAAGGATTCGACGCGGAGGTACATCGGCCACCATTGCCTTGCGCTCTCGCCACTCACAGACCGCTTGAGCAACGCCACGCGCTTGACCTTTGAGTGCGCGCGCCTCTTTCACGCGCAACCATGCATCGGTTGGATCAGCTGGTCCGGCAGGTCTTACACGCAATTCTTCGCAGGCTTCGTGCACCCAACTCAGACGCTCAAGTTCATTCAGGCGTTTTTCAAGATTGTCCTGAATATCGAAAAGATGTTCGACGTCGGTAGCGGCATATGTTTTCTGGTCGACCGTCAATGGTCGTCGCAGCCAATCAGTGAGACGGTCACCCTTTGAGATGCTCACCTTCAACTCACTCAAGATGAGTGACGACAACGAAGGCGTGGACATCCCAATGAATCCGGCTGCTATCTGAGTATCAAATATGCGTCGAGGGGCCGAACCACATGCGTGATTAAGTACTTCGAGGTCTTGTTGTGCGGCATGCAAAACGCACAAAGAGTCTGAAGCAAAGAGTTCGGCAAACAGGGAAAGATTGACAGCTACGGGATCGATCAGAAATATCTTGTTGTGGTGCTTGATCTGAATGAGCGCTAGTTGTGGAAAGTACGTTCGCTCCCGATGAAACTCAGTATCCAATGCATAGCGGTCACAACCCACCATCTCTTGCAGCAGCGATTCCAAGTCGGTATCAGAATCAATCCAAGAGATGTTCATACTTGATCTTCAGTAGTCGTCGCGTCAGTTTTACGACTGTTGACCAGATGTTACGAGATTTCCGAGTGCGATCCAGCCAGACGTGCCACCAACAACGTTGACGACATTGGTTATGCCTTGCTCATGTAAATACTCGCAAGCTCGCATGCTTCGACCGCCGGAATGACACACCAGGTAAACATCGTCGTTTGAACGGAAAACATCCAAACTGTTGGGGACAGTTGCCAGTGGCACATGCTTTGCGGTTGGCACATGACCAGATTCGTATTCGTCAGATTCCCTGACATCAATCACTTTGGCGCCACTACTAAGTGCGATTTTCAATTCATCAATGGTGATTTCACGTACTGACACGAACAAGCCTTTCGTCGGTGGTGCTAAATAGTACCTCGGTCGAACAAGTCTGAAACTGTATTGATGTTGCGCACAGCAGCATCCTCAAATGAAACCATTGCAACTTGTAAGTCGGTTACGGCACCATGCACAGACCTCACCCCTCGCTCAAACTCTTTTGTCAGAATTGGCATACAAGATGATTTGCGCCAAATAGAGAGCAGCCAATGAACTTGCGATGCATCTGTGGCGTCTGTGGCGACCACAACATCCGCCTTTGAATCTTCCAACTTTGCTAAGAGCGCAGCATAATTATGAGCCGTAAAGAACGGTGTATCATTTGGTGCGAAAGCCTGGAAAGTGCTTGTGGTGCTTTCCATTGCATCCATGATTGCCGCCAATGGTCCATTGCCCTCTCTTGTGCCAATAACTGATTCAAGACCCAATGCACTGCAAGTGTTTTCATCTGCGCCGATAAGTTGCGCTGTACTCCCAAAAGCTGATTGCAGATTATTTGCAACAACCAATGCCATGTATTGATCGCCGACTAGAGCGAGAGATTTATTCGTTCCGAAGCGAGTGCTTTTGCCACCAGCAAGAATAAAACAAGAACAAGATTGAGTCACGCAACCGATGCTAGAAGGTGTGTGAAGGATCGAGCTGCAATAAGAATTGTTCGCACCGATCAGCCTCTGCGTTATCGCCTATCAATCGAGACGTCTTCGCGAGTCCACTGAGACACTTCAAGAAACCGCGATTGGGTATGTGCGACCAACGAACGTATCCGGAACCCTTCCAGCCGTTGCCGCGCAACGCATCTAAGCCGCGGTGGTATCCAACCCTGTACGCCATGTACGAGTCCATCGTGTCGCGCCCAAGCGCACCCAACCAAGCCCAGCCTTCAAGATATGTGGGGTTTGATGCGACAAGTTGTACGACGGCAGCACGCCTATCACGATCGCTCTGACCTAGTGCTGCATCAAGCGCCGATGTCAACTGAAGTGCAATCTCGGGCAAACACATGTCAGATGGCCCGACTCCCGACAAATTGACACTCGCGCTCATATGTTCAGCCTAGGGGCGGGCTCATGGCAGAATACGCAGATGAATTTATTTAACTTGAATGCAGACCTAGCCAAAAATCTTTCAGCAGGCGCCATCGTCTCTTCAGTCGTCGTTTTGTTAATTGCTCTAAAATTTGCCTCATCACTCATCACCAAACTGCTCTTGGTCGGTTTTTGTTGTGTAGTTGGCTATATCGGTTTCACACAGCGCGACAGTCTCAACGCCTGTATCGAAGTTGTCACTGCTCAGGCTGCCAGTGGGGAGCCAATTGAAATGACCTGCAAGCTGCTTGGTCAAGATGTGCGAGTGCAACTGCCCTCGCTACCATCACAGGGATGAGTGACTCGGCACCCATCGCTACCCTGCTGGCACAGTTAGACGCCTCGCCAACCGCGCATCACGTTGTTGGGTGGTGGCGCAAAAGCCTCACCAATGCGGGATTTTTAGATTGCTCGTTGCTAGATACCTTGTCGGCAGAAAAGGGTTTTGTCTGTAGAGGCGGCGCAATTATTGCATGGAGAGTTCCCCAAGAATCTTTGCACAACGGCCTTCGCATCGTGGGAGCACACAGCGACTCGCCAGGACTACACATCAAGCCGCAACCAAACAAAGAACACGCAAACATGTCATTGCTCGGTGTAGAAGTTTACGGTGGACCTTTGTTGAACTCGTGGCTCGACCGGGATCTCGGAATAGCAGGTCACGTTGTTTTGCAAGATGGTTCATTACGTCTGTTTACGAGCGAAACACCGGTAGCTCGCATCTCACAACTAGCCATTCACCTGGATCGAGACGTGAATGACAAGGGTCTTGTACTCGATCGCCATAACCATCTCGATGCACTGTGGCTGACTTCGAATAGCGGCCAAGATTTTGATCAATGGCTGGCCAAAACGTGCGGCGTGAACCAATCCGACATTCGAGCAAGCTCTGCACAATTATTTGATACGCACAAAGCATCGCTCATTGGTGCTGATGATTCATTAATCGCGTCGGCAAGAATTGACAATCAGGCTTCGTGCTGGGCTGCAATGACTGCATTGATTGAACAAAGTGACACGACATCACCAAGTGTCGTTGCACTATTTGATCATGAAGAGGTTGGTTCATCCTCTGCAACGGGTGCTGCAGGCCCGCTGCTCGAACATGTTCTCGAGAGACTGTGCTTCTCTACAGGTCTTTCTCGGCAGGATTTCATCAATGTTTTGGCCAAATCACACTGCGTTTCAGCTGATAATGCTCACGCTGTCCACCACAACTACCCCGAACGACATGACTCAAACCATTCACCGCTCATCAATCGAGGCGTGGTGATCAAATCCAATGTTGGTCAGCGATACGCAACGAGTGCTACTTCTATTGCGCCATTTATCGATGCTTGCGCCAACGCCAATGTGCCAATCCAACACTTCGCATCTCGCAATAACATCGCCTGCGGCTCAACAATTGGTCCAATAACTGCTACCCGATTAGGAATCGACACCATCGACGTCGGCATTCCACAGTTGTCTATGCACTCTGCTCGCGAAGTGTGCGGATCCCAGGATCCGATTTATCTGCGAGATGCACTTGTTGCGTATCTTGATCGCTAATCAAGTAATAGATAAGCTTTGTCAAACACCGTCTGAAGCGATGTTTGCAACTCAAGTGTAAATTCGCTCATCATCTCGCGCGTAGCCCGTGCGCCATTCAAATCCTTTGGATAAATTGCGTCACCAACAACGGCTACGCACTTACGTGGTCGTGGCAGCTTTGTTCCTGGTGGCCAAATCTCTTCTGATCCAGCAATTCCGACGGGAATAATCGGAACACCTGTCTTGTAGGCAATAAACCCGGCACCATCAAAGAGCGATTCAATGACCCGACCATTGCGACGTGTACCTTCCGGGAAGAGCACAAGCGGATCTCCGCGTTCCAAAACAGCAATGCAGCGCTTCAATGCCTCTAGATCTGCAGATCCGCGCGTTACCGGAAAACTTCCTAGCGCAGTCAGAAGCACACCGATGGGTTTGATCTTCCACATTGAGTCTTTACCCATGTACATCATTCGGCGTCGAGTAGTTGCTGCGGCAACTGGAATGTCCAACGTCGACCGATGGCTCGGAGCCAAAATAAATGTTCCAGATTTTGGGATCTTGTGTGCGTCAACAATCCGCAAACGAAGGTAGATGCGACAAACAACAATCACAATCAGACGGATTGTCAAGTAGAAGAACCTATTTCCACGAGATTGTCCAGCAAGTTTCGTTGTTACTTCAGCCATGAAACACCCCAACGATCTGAGTCACTACATCTTCAATTGTTCTATTGCTGGTATCAACCACTATCGCATTTTCAGATTCCCGTAAAGGACTATCAATGCGAGTTGAATCTTTGTGATCACGCTCAGCAATGTCGCGCGCAATCTGTTCGACATCACCACCGATTTGGGCTACGCGTCGCTGAGCACGAACCAAAGGGCTTGCTGTCAGAAACACTTTTAACCGAGCATCTGGAAATACAACGGTGGCGATATCTCGACCTTCGACTACGCCTCCTCCTCGTGCGGCAACCCAGTTGCGTTGACGTTCGCGTAGTTCGGAACGTACGGCAGAATTTGCTGCGACTGCACTCACTGCCCTGGTGACTGCCTCGCCACGAATGTCCTGAGTTGCATCAATACCATCCACAATGAGCGTGTCATCGGTAATGACCAGCACAGTAGTCAATGCAAGATCCGCTAGAGCGTCTACATCATTCACATCGATTCCCCTTCGCAGGGCCGCGTGAGTAATGCCGCGATACATCGCGCCCGTATCCAGATACGGAAGGTTCAATTTGTGCGCCAACTCTCTTGCAATAGTCGACTTTCCTGCGCCTGCTGGTCCGTCAATAGCGACCACGTTGACGCTTGGTGCTGTTACCAACTCGTGTCCCGTGGACGACCTTCTTCATAACCAGATGCGCTCTGAATGCCGACAACTGCGCGTTCGGCAAACTCGGGTATCGATCGTGCTCCCGCATAGGTACACGACGATCGAACACCAGCGACAATTTGATCAATAATGTCTTCGACGCTCGGACGCTCAGGATCTAGATACATCCGTGACGTACTAATGCCTTCTTCGAACAGTTCTTTACGAGCACGATCCAATGCAGTCTCACTGCGAGTGCGGTTGCGCACAGCGCGATTTGACGCCATTCCAAAGCTTTCTTTAAACAGCCGACCATCGGAATCTCGAAGTGTGTCGGCGGCGCTTTCATATGTGCCCGCAAGTAGCGATCCGAACATCACATTTGAAGCACCAGCGGCAAGACCCAACGCCACATCGCGCGGGTAACGCACTCCTCCATCTGCCCAAATGTGTTTTCCGAGACGAGCAGATTCGGCCGAACATTCCAGCACAGCCGAAAATTGTGGACGACCAACGCCTGTCATCATTCGTGTCGTACACATTGCGCCTGGTCCTACTCCCACCTTGACAATGTCGGCTCCAGCCTCAATGAGCTGTCGGGTTCCTGCTGCGGTCACAACATTGCCTGCCACAACTGGCAAATTGCCCACAGCCGCACGCACTTGACCAACTACCTGCAGCATGCGTTCTTGGTGACCGTGAGCGGTATCCACCACAAGCACATCAACACCCATAGCGGCAAGAGCTTTTGCACGTACCTCTGGTTCGCTGTTAATTCCGACTGCGACACCAATCATCAACCGACCCTGTTTGTCGAGTGCTGGTTGATAGATCGTGGAGCGCAATGTTCCCTTACGAGTTACACAACCAACGAGTCTTCCTGCAGCGTCAATAACTGGAGCGAATGTGATGCGCAATTCGGTCATCTCGTTAAACATCTCTTCGGCGGTCAACGTAGAACTGAGCGAAATCAAATCACGACTCATGGATGTGTGCAACTGACTAAATCGATCGAAACCTGCTGCGTCGTGCTCGGTAAAAATACCGGCTGGTCGACCGTCGTCATCCATCACGATGACAGCGCCATGGGCACGCTTATGAATCAGGCTTAAGGCTTCGCCAACGGTTCCGTCGCCAGGCATAGTGATTGGTGTTTCAAACACCGTGTGGCGTGTTTTTACAAAATCAACAACTGTGCGCACTACGTCTAGTGGGATATCTTGCGGCAACACCACGAGGCCACCGCGTCGTGCGACAGTCTCTGCCATACGTCTGCCAGCGATGGCAGTCATATTGGAAACTACAACCGGAATTGTCGTCCCAAGACCATCGGGTGTTGCGAGATCGACACTCTGTCGCGACTGAACGCTAGACATGCTCGGCACCATAAAGACATCGTTATATGTCAGATCAAACGTTGGTGCTTCATTGAGAAATCGCATGTCAGCTTGTCTCCAAATCTGGCCTGTAAAGCCAAGTAATACTACTGCATCTAGCGCTTCTATTCTTCAAAGTTTTGTACAGTTCAAGGGTCATGAGTACACCGTCTCGTACTACTCCCTCGTGCAACATAGCCCGTGCATCTGATGCTTCAACACTGAGTCTTGCCGTCCAAATTCTTGCCAATGGTGGTCTGGTTGCCATCCCAACAGAAACTGTTTACGGTCTTGGCGCGGCGATCAACAACGAAGTCGCCATCGCCAAAATATTTGCGGTCAAAGGCCGACCACAAAACCATCCGCTTATCGTGCATATTGCAAACATCGATGAATTGCACACCGTCGCTGTCAACATTCATCACGATGCCATCAACCTTGCTCATGCATGCTGGCCCGGCCCACTCACACTCTTACTCCAACGGAGTGAAAATGTACCCATGAGCGTTACAGGTGGTCGTGACACTGTCGCTGTTCGAATTCCGGATAATGCCTTTACGCGACAAATGATCACCAATTTAGGTTCACCAATTGCAGCGCCATCAGCAAATCGTTTTGGCAAAGTGAGTCCAACGACAGCACAACATGTGTGTGACGATCTGCAGAGCGATGTCGATCTCATTGTCGACGATGGTGCCTCTTTTGTTGGCATCGAATCGACAATCGTTGATTTCACAGTGTCGCCCCCACAACTCTTGCGACCGGGTGGCATTCCCATTGAAGACATTGAAAAGATTTTGGGATATTCCATTCAAGGCACTGACGGCATCAGTCGTGCTTCGGGAATGCTGCAAATCCATTACCAGCCAGCATGCAAAGTGTTCTTGGTCAACACCGACGACGAAGGTCAGCAACTCAAAGAAGCTTTGGTGAGTCAGTACGACCGGATTCGTATTCTGAATCGTTGCGATAATCTGCCCCTGTACGCCACGTTGTTATACAGCGATCTCCGTCAAGCCGACACCGACCTAATCCAGGCCCTGATAGCTGTTATGCCTGAAAACAACGGTCTTGGAGCGGCAATCCGCGACAGGCTGACCAAAGCGGCTGGCTCAGGACCGCCATTGTCAGCATCCTGATATCCCCGTAGGCTTACAAGTCCTAACCCAGGCAGGCACCCCGCCTTCCGGCTTTTAGGGGGAGAAATACACATGAAGAAATCAAACATGAAGCGCTTCGGTGCTCTTGTTGTGGGTCTCAGCTTTGTTGCTGTTTCCTGTGGCAGCAGCGACGACGCAGCAACAGACACCACAGTGGCAACAGAAGCTGCCGCTGGTGGCGAGTTGGAAGGTATGAAGGGCACAATGCCACTCGTAGAGCTTTCCGCAGAGTTCAAAGATGGCGTCAATGCCTATTGGACCGGCGCAGGCAACGAAGCACTTGTTGACTACTCGTACACCGCAGAAGCATTTGATGCTGTGATGTTGATCGCTCTTGCTGCAGAAGTAGCAAAGACCGACGGCAGCGCACTTGCTGACTCGATCATTACTGTTTCACGTGACGGCGAGAAGTGCACAACGTACGCAGACTGTGTCGCTCTTGTACAAGCAGGAACAGACATTGACTACGACGGTGCTTCTGGTCCAAACACGATGAACGGTAACGGCGAGCCAATCGAGGCTTCCTACGGCGTTTTGACATTTGATGCAACGAACCGTTTTGACTATGCAAATGCCTCATACATTCCGGCATCTGCTCCAGAGTCAGACTACGTTCCTGTAGAGAAGACAACTGTTACCCGTAAGGGTGATGGACAGCTGAAAATCGGAACATTGCTTCCAGAAACTGGCAACCTTGCATTCCTTGGTGCTCCAGAATTTGCAGGCGTTGAATACGCAATCAGTTTGATCAATGCAGCAGGCGGCGTACTTGGTAAAGATGTTCTTTACAGCCAAGGCGACTCTGGTGACAACTCAACAGACACTGCATCAACAACAGTTGATCGTCTCTTGAGCGAGAATGTTGACGCCATCATTGGTGCAGCATCGTCCGGCGTTTCGTTGAAAGTGATCGACAAGATCACTCAGGCAGGCGTTGTTCAGTTCAGCCCAGCAAACACTTCAGATGCATTGTCAACTTACGCTGACAGCGCTTTGTACTTCCGTAACGCACCACCAGACACCCTTCAGGGTGCGGTGCTTGCAGGTTTGATTGCTGCAGATGGCAACGCTTCGGTGTACATCTTGGCTCTCGACGATGCATACGGCACAGGACTTGCAGCATCGATCGGCAAGAATCTTGAAGCAGCGGGCGTTTCAGTCCTCGGCACCAAGATCTACGATCCAGCTGCAGTGTCATTTGATGCTGAAGTTGCAGAAGTTGTTGCTGCTAACCCAGACGCAATCATGCTCGTAACTTTCGACGAAGGCTCACGTATCTTGCGCACCATGGTGGAGCAAGGCATTGGACCAAAAGTCAAGAAGGTCT
>JBIKZO010000108.1:0-5018 GCA_044354675.1 Ilumatobacteraceae bacterium
CGACGTTGTTCTTGGCTCATACCAACAACCGTACTTGATGTAGTGGAGCCGAGTGTGGGAATTGAACCCACGACCTACCGCTTACAAGGCGGTTGCTCTGCCTCTGAGCTAACCCGGCTCGTCTAGGTTACAGCGAGTTATTTGGTCTTGGCAACGCGTGAACGAACTACTTCGTATGTTGCAAGCGCTGCAGCAGCCGAAACGTTGAGTGATGAAAGCGAGCCGCCCATTGGAATACTCACCAACAAATCACATCGTTCTTTGACAAGTCGAGATAGACCTGCGCCTTCAGCACCCAACACCAAACAAATTGGTTCAGAAGTGAGATCACCAATCTCAAAGATGTTTTTGTCAGCAGCATCGCTCAAACCAACGATCCACACTCCTGCATCTTTCATTTGCTTGAGCGCAGTTGGCAATCCACCCACTACACACATGGGCACGTACTCAGCTGCACCTGCAGCAGATTTTGCCGCAGTTGGTGTGATGTGCACGGCTCGATGCCGAGGCAAAATCACGCCATGTACACCCGCGCCATCGCACGAGCGCAAGATTGCACCAAGATTGCCTGGGTCCGTCACGCCATCAATGGCGACTAAAAATGCAGGAACATTTCCTTTGCGCGGAGCGAGCAAGTCACCAAGTTCGACATCGGGAATTGGTGCAGCCATTGCAAGCACACCTTGCGGTGCTTCACTGCGTGCTTCTTTTTCAATTTCTTTTCGCGGCACGCGACGCACTGGCACGCGCTGATCTGCAGCCAACGCCAAAATGTCATTAATTACATCGTTCTCGTCCAAGTCATTGGACACCCAAATCTCAAATGTTTTTCGGCGTTGTGCAATCAATAACTCACGCACTGCCTGACGACCCTCAATCTGTGATCCACCAAGTCCGTGTTGATCTGGGCGCGGCGCGCGCGGCCCCGTGTGTTCGCGAGCCGGTGGGCGACTGCGCTTGGTATTAACTGCTGCGCGTGGTGAATATTTTGCATCACGAGGTGGTCGCTTTGCATCGCGGGGATCACGACGTGCGTCGCGCGGATCTACGCGCTTGCCAGTGGCGCTGCGACCAGTTCCGCTGGCTGCGCTGCGACCACTTCCGCCGGCCGCAGAGCGCTTGTTGCTGCTCGTTGCTCCGCTGCGCGGACCCTTGCCTGGTCGAGAATCGCGTGGCTTCATTGCGCCACTCGTTCAATCACACACACTGCCCAACATGCAATGCCCTCTTCACGACCAAGTGCGCCGAGACCTTCTGCTCTGCGTCCTTTTACCGAAACAGGAGCGCCGACCACATCCATGAGTTTACGTTGCATCTCCTCGCGATGGGGCGCAAGCTTCGGTTTTTCACAGACCACGCTGCAATCAACATTGCCAATTTCAAAACCATTCTTTTTTACTAACTCAACTACATGCGACAACAACAGCAGCGAATCCACTCCCGCCCATTTTGGGTCGGTATCCGGAAAGTGTTGACCAATATCGCCGAGCGATGCTGCACCAAGAAGTGCATCAGCAATCGCATGAGCAATCACATCTGCATCACTGTGCCCTACCAATGCGCGTTCTCCCGCAAATTGCACGCCACCAAGCACAAGCACGCGACCGCTCGGAGTGTCTTCAAAACGATGAATATCAAAACCTTGTCCAACTCGTATCGAAGTAGCCATTTTGTCTCCTTACACTTCGGTTCGCGCGGTAGCACGAGCCCATTCCAAATCTTCGGACGCTGTGAGTTTGCGATTGAGCGCTTCGCCAGCAACAACGACTACACGCTTACCCAACAGTTCAACAAGTGTTGCGTCGTCTGTTCCTTCAGGACTCGACGCGTGTGCTTCGCGCAGTATTGCGGCTCGAAACACTTGCGGTGTTTGCACCGCCACCAATGAAGAGCGGTCAGGTGTTTTGACGACAACATTTTGTGCATCAACTTGTTTGATCGTGTCGGTAACTCCAATTGCAGGAACAGCGCCGTCAGCACCATTGTGCACTTGAGAAATTGTTTCTCTGAATAAATGTTCAGTAGCAAATGGCCTGGCTGCATCATGCACGCAAATAATCGTTGCCTCTGGCGGCACTGCCTTGAGTCCACAGCGCACTGATTCACTGCGAGTTTCACCACCAGCAACCTGGCCTTCACCAAGAGTGGCGTCCGGTGGCAACACCACAATCACCCCTGCACTGACTGCGCTTGCGGTAGCGACCGACCAGTCCAATACACGTCGATCTCCGAGCATCGCAAACTGCTTCGGACTCCCAAATCTGGCACCCGATCCTGCGGCAACAACTATGGTCCAAACAATTTCGTTAGGCATGGTTGTCACGCTCATTTAGGGTAGTACCGTCATAACTTCATGACACACGAAGACATCCTCTCCAACACTGCATTCTTCGCAGAAACGCCAGTAGTAGCACTCACAGCGATCGCTGCTTCAGCCAAGACTCAAACACTCCAACGAGGCGATGTGTTGTTCAATGAGGGCGACACACCAGATGCACTGTTCGTTGTGCTCAGTGGACGCATCGCAATTGCTATTGGCAACAAGCCCCTCGACAGTCGCGAAAGCATGCTCGCGCTCATGGAAGATGGCGATCTGTTTGGCGAACTTGGTTTGCTCGACAATGGCTCGCGCAGTGCAATGGCTCGCGCAATTGAAACAAGTTCTGTTCTGTGCATTCCGTATGCACCAGTAGTCGAACAGATGCGCTTGCACCCAACAATGTTGTGGGGCGTCACTAAGTTGCTCGCAACTCGCTTGCGCGTAATGGACGAAGTGTTGGCTGACAGCGTGTTTCTTGACGTCACTGGCCGCACTGCAAAACGTTTACTCGAACTTTCTGGTGGCAGCGACGATTTTGTATTGCCTGTCACGCAAGAAGAGTTGGCTGGCATGGTGGGCGCTTCACGCGAACGCGTCAACAAAGCCATCGCAAGTTTTATTCGACTCGGTTGGCTCAAGCAACAAGATCGTCGCTATCACATCATCATGCGTGACCGCATGACAGTTCGTTCTAGCTAGTTAACAGCCAGTCGCGTGTGCGACTAAAAGCATCTTGCGCATCATGCGCGCGATGTGCCGGACGCGCAGCATCGTGGGCAAAGCCGTGCACTGCTTCGGGATATTCCTGCACAGTCACACCTGCGGCACGCAACTCCAACACTTGGTCTGGCGGTGTGTACGGGTCGAGTGATCCGATGATGGCAAGCACTCGATCGGCGTTGCCACCTTCGAGATACGTAAGTGGATCGCCCTGCGTGGCACTCATCCAATTTTCTGGAATATGAATCATTCCGTAGAACGATGAGACCCGGGCAAACCGATCGCTACGTGCAGCTTTGTGGCAATACATTCCGCCCATACAAAATCCGATCAATCCAACTCGATCCACACCGAGAGCGTCAGCAGCTTCGTGCATGTCACGAAGCACCGCGTCATCACTCAGCAATGGCACGCATGCCATCCGCTCGGCAATATCAGCCGACAACGTTTGATTTGGAAATGGCTCAATCGCAATCACTGCCATGTTCCACTCACGCGCCAATTGAGCAACAAGATCATCAAAAAGTGGTCGCATTCCAAAGATGTCCGGCATGATCACGAGCCCCATGACTGGGTTGGCCACACTCAGATCAATTTCAGCGGGGGTGCCTGAGGGCAAAGTAATTCTCATAGTTCTCAATCTTTACATCATTGGCATTCACAATGTTGCTTGTGTTCTTACTTGCAGTGGGAGTTGCAGTGAGAAGTGCGGTGAGTGCTGTGCGGATCATCATCTGCATGACCACACAAACAGCACGCACTTGTACACGTCCCACAACAATCATTCACCCAACAGGCAAATCGTCCACGGTTCGCACACTCGTGCAAGAGTGGTCGGCTCTCTCGATTGCGCCATCCACACTCAGACGAGTCAATGGCTGGGGGCTTCCAGGCAAGCGAGTAGCCAATCTCGACGAAGTACTCATTCGAGCCGGCTTTGGCCTTGAAGCAACCAATTCGGTTGGCGATCAATACCTCTTCAAACTTGTTATTCGCGCAGCCAACGACGAGCTTGCAACGCGCATTGTGTTGCAGCGGCTTCTGCCGCCACTCATCTCTATCGCTGCTCGACGTGGCAAGTTGGCTCGCGGAGGGTTTGACGAGGCTCTCACCGACACCGTTGCTCAAGCATGGATACAAATCCGCACATACCCAATCGACAAGCGACCCATCAAGATCGCATCCAACTTGGTGCGCGACTCCGAATACTTTGCGTTTGTGCGCGACAGTCGCCTCAAGCAACTCGCCGTTGCATGGGGTGGCGATGTAATTGACATGATTCCGACTCCCGAGACTCAAATCAACCCAGAAGACGAGGTAGCCAACTTGCTTACCGAAGCATCAAAATGGAATTTGGGTCCACGTTCACTCAGCGTGTTGCAACAACTTGCAGATGGAAAAAGTTTTCGATCAATTGCAGACGACGCAGGTGTCAACATCCGCACTGTGCACAGCTGGAGAAGTACAGCTATCAGCGAGTTGCGTGAACAAATGCAGTGTGCTGGCTAAGTTTTGCACTACGCAAACGTAATGAGTTGCTCACCACAAACACACTCGACAATGCCATTGCAAGGCCGGCCCACATTGGGTTCATCAATCCAAGTGCAGCAAGCGGAATTGCCGCTGCGTTATATGCAAAAGCCCAAAACACGTTGGCGCTGATCGTGCGCAGTGTGGCACGCGATAGCAAGATCGCATCAGTAACAAGACGCAGGTCTCCGCTCACAATGGTGAGATCGCTTGCGCTCATTGCAACATCAGTGCCAGTTCCCATGGCAATACCCACGTCGGACTGAGCAAGTGCTGCAGCGTCATTGACTCCATCGCCCACCATCGCAACTGCATAACCACGCTCTTGCAAATCGGCGACTACGCGCACTTTTTCTGCGGGCAACACACCAGCGATCACGTGTTGATCATCGGTTTCAATACCTACCTGCTCTGCAACAGCCAATGCAGTGGCCAAGTTGTCGCCAGT
>JBIKZO010000109.1:0-4999 GCA_044354675.1 Ilumatobacteraceae bacterium
CAGATCGAGTTCGTCCAGCAAGCCTGCATTGTTGACCATCGTGGGGTCGGCATCCACAATTGAGAAAGCCGCCTCCCGCGCCATATCTATCAAATCTCGGTCGCGCCTCAGAGATGCCAGCTTTAAATCACTTCGACCCTTTTGCATCGAATTCATCAGCGTGCCCTCGCCTCGCAACTCCAGATCCACCTCTGCCAAATAGAAACCGTCGGTCGATTCGACCAGGGCATCCACGCGCGGCGATGAAACTTCGGGGTCTTTGGTTTGCAGCCAGCACTCAGATGCAATGCTCCCGCGCCCTACGCGACCGCGCAACTGATGTAATTGCGCAATACCAAAGCGATCGGCATCGAGGACCGCCATCACCGTTGCATTCGGCACGTCAACACCAACTTCGATCACCGTGGTCGCAACGAGCACATCCAATTTGCGATCACGAAACTTGTTCATCGTTTCTTCTTTTTCAGCAGATGACATGCGTCCATGCAACAAACCCAAACGAAGCCCTTTCAACTCGCCCACCTGCAATTCGGCATAAATCGTTTCAGCAGATGCGACTTCTATTTTGTCACTCTCTTCGATTAATGGACAAACAACGAATGCCTGCTGTCCTTGAGCAACCGCATCTCGAATGCTCGACCACATCAATGCCTCTAACAGCGGACCAGCAGCCCACTTGGTGACAATTGGCGTGCGACCTGGCGGTAGTTCATCGAGCACACTCACATCCAAATCCCCATACACAGTCATGGCGGCTGTGCGCGGTATCGGTGTTGCAGTCATCACCAATACATCTGGCGTGCTCGTCAAACTTCCCTTTTGCGAGAGTGCAGCACGCTGCTCAACACCAAACCGATGCTGTTCATCGATCACCACCACGCCGAGGCTGTTGAAAGCAACCCCGTCCTGAATGAGTGCGTGAGTGCCAACAACGATGTCAACTCCTCCGCTCGCCAAGTCACTCAACACTTGCCTACGTTTTTCACCCGTCACACGACCTGTCAGCAACTCCACACGCAGTGGCCGATCACCAAAAAGATTTTGAGGATCGGGCACTTGCAAATCTTTGACAAGTTGTTGAATTCCGACAAAATGTTGTTCGGCAAGCACTTCGGTCGGCGCCATGATTGCACCTTGGTGTTGCCCCTGCACCGCAGTGAGCATGGCCGCGACTGCAACAACTGTCTTTCCGCTACCGACATCGCCCTGCAATAGCCGATGCATCGGGTGAGGACCAGCCAAGTCTTGAGAGATTTCATCAATCACCCGGCGTTGAGCCCCAGTGAGCCCAAATGGCAGGGCCGCAATAAACCTGTCAACAAGTTTGTTGTCAACAATGTGTTTGATTCCTCGCGAGTCACGTTCAAACGCACGCTTGCGACCAACGAGCACAAGTTGCACTCGAAGCAGCTCATCAAACGCCAAACGACGGCGTGCATCATTTTTTAGCGCGATGCTTTCGGGCATATGGATATTCCACAATGCAGTTGTGCGATCTACGAGTTCATATTTTTTGCACACGGCCTTTGACACCGGATCGAGCAACCCGCGCACCTTGCAACGCTCTAAAGCATTTTCAATCCAGCCCGCGATCTCCCAAGTGGAGAGTCCGGCCTTTTCGCTTTGCGGATAAATCGGAACGATGCGACCTGTGCGATCACCAATCAGGTCAATAATTGGGTTGGTCATCTGCAACGCACCGCGATACATGTCCGCTTTGCCAAACATGGCTATTTGCAAGCCTTCAGTGAGTTGGCGTGCACGCCATGGCTGGTTAAAAAACACAGCCGTCACTCGACCGGATCCATCACCGACACTCACGGTCACCATTGATCGACCGCCCTTCATCGGAATCTTTGCGACCTTGCGCACTTCCACCAACACCAGTGCTTCTTGGCCTGGCACCAAATCGCTCACTCGGGCTTCGGCAGTGCGGTCTACCCAACGCCGTGGATAGGTGGTGAGCAACTCAAGCACGTTGTCGATTCCGTATTCGTGCAGCGAGGCTTTGCGCTTCTCGCCCACGCCTTTGAGTATTTCTACATCGAGCCCTGCTAGTTCACGCAGTGTGATTTCGCCCGTCATGCGGGACTCGTGTTACTCGACACCAAACAAAAATGGGTACAGAGGTTGTCCGCCAAGATGTACTTCAACTTCAACACCTGGGTGCTTGTCGGCCATGTACGCAATGATCTCTTCGGTTGCTCTCGCTGTTGCCAAGTTGCCGGTAATCACAGTGAGCAATTCACCGTTGCCGCTTAAGAGTTGATCGAGCAGCTGTGTCGCAGCAACAACCATCGTGCTTCCAATCGCAACGACACCATCGCCGCGCACAAGACCAATCCAGTCGCCATTCTTTACTGCACCTGCGTCAGTGTTGGTGTCGCGCACTGCTTGTGTCACTTCGCCTGTCGCCACCGACTTGGCCGCATCTGACATCGCTTCGCAGTTTGCATCTACATCTGCTTCAGGATCGTACGACACCAGTGCAGCAAGTGCTTCTGGCATCGAGCATGTTGGCACTACGCGCACTTCTTTTTTTGTCAGTGCATTCACTTGATTGGCAACAGGAATGATGTTTTTGTTGTTTGGCAAAATAATCACTTGCTGAGAGTTCATGTGCTCAACAGCGTCCAGCAATTCGGCAGTTGATGGGTTGAGAGTTTGACCACCTGTAACAACACCTTGCACACCCATCTGCCCAAACAACTCGGCTAGTCCATCACCGCTACAAATTGCGACGACCGCACATTCAACAGCAGGCAATGCAGACACCGCACTTGGCCGTTTGGCTGCAGCGCTCATCTGCGCCTCGCGCTGAGCATGTTCCTCTTCCATTTCTTCAAAGAGGTCGGTGACACGAATTTTGAATGGCTTTCCACCCAACTCGAGCGGTGCTTCTATTGCTGCACCGATGTCGTTGGTGTGAACATGGCAGTTGTAGAGCCCGTCGCCACCGACAACAACGATTGAGTCACCAATCTTGCCCCACGCTTGCATAAATTCTTTTGATTTTGCATCATCAATGTTGAGCAAGAACATCACTTCATAACGCAACTCACTCACGTCCACTTCACCACTTGTTGAAGCTCGATGCGACACCGCGTCAAGTTGCTCTTGACTCGGACCACTTGCTTCACTTGGTTCTGGCAATGGCTCGCCATCAACAACATGCAGTGCGGCATCCATCAACAACATAAAACCTGCGCCACCCGCGTCAACCACACCAGCATCTTTTAATACCGGAAGTTGCTCTGGAGTATTTGCAAGAGCTTTGCGTCCTGCTGCGCGAGCAACATGCAGCATTGCTGCAAGTGTTGCGCCATCAGATGCCGCGCGTTGAGCAGCATCGGCGGTTTCGCGAACAACAGTAAGAATCGTTCCTTCAATTGGCTTGAGCACCGCTTCGTACGAAGCAACGCTTGCGGCTTTGAGTGCTGCAGCAACCTTTGTGGCGCTGCCAGGAGTCGCAGTGCGCAACGTTGTAACTAGCCCGCGCAAAATTTGGCTGAGGATCACACCGCTATTGCCGCGCGCACCCATGAGCGATCCGTGGCTGATGGCTTCGCATGTTGGTTCGAGTGCGTGGTCAGCACCCTCAAGTTCGGTCACCACGGCATCGAGTGTGCGAGACATATTGGTTCCCGTGTCGCCGTCGGGCACTGGATACACATTGAGCAAGTTGATGCCTGCGGCGTGACGCTTCATGGTGTCACGGAAGGTGATCACTGTGTCGCGCAGGGCCTCGGCCCCAAAGACCTCCAAAACGGGCATTGACAAATCGTACAGATTTGCAGCAGAAAAGACCGAGACAGTGCCATTTATGCATGCAGATACAGCGCAATCTCGCCCTCTGATGACCTACATCACATCGAGCAATACTTGCCCTTCGGATTTAATCCACTGGGTAAACGGCTGGTAAATTTAGCCAGTTCGTGTAGCAAACCCCGGAGGCTCAAGATGCAAGGTGTAATCAAGGCATACGACCCCGCAAGTGGCGATGGCGTCATTATGTGCGACAGCGACTTGGCCGATTACGAACTTGCTCCAGGCGCACTTGATGGTTCTATTTTCCGAATGCTCCGACAAGGTCAGCGCGTGTTGTTTGAAGTTGATGGCGGCGGTCGTGCTACGAAGTTACGCCTTGGATCAGAGCGCGACATGGAGACCCCAGGACATTGAGCGGTAAATCAAACAACGTTGCACTCAAAAAATGGGTTGCCGAGTGGGCAGAGATCTTGCAACCCGACGACGTTTATTGGTGCGATGGTAGCCAAAAAGAATACGACGACCTGTGTGAAGATCTTGTTCTCGCTGGCACATTTACCAAACTCGATGAAAGTAAGCGACCCAATTCGTATTGGGCACACTCAGACCCTGCCGACGTTGCGCGTGTAGAAGACCGCACATTTATTTGCTCTACCAACAAAGTTGATGCAGGACCAAACAACAACTGGCGCGAACCATCAGAGATGCGCACAGAGTTGAAGGCTTTGTATGCCGGCGCAATGCGCGGACGCATGATGTACGTCGTTCCATTTTCGATGGGTCCACTCGGTTCACATATTGCACACATCGGCGTGCAACTCACCGACAGCGCATATGTTGCTGTGAGCATGCGCATTATGACGCGCATGGGCCAAGGTGCACTTGATGCACTTGGCAACAATCAATGGGTTCCTTGTCTGCATTCTGTTGGTGCTCCACTCGAAGTAGGCCAAAAAGATTCTGCATGGCCATGCAATCCAGACAACAAATACATCGCGCACTTCCCTGACACTCGCGAGATCTGGAGCTATGGCTCTGGTTACGGTGGCAATGCATTGTTGGGCAAGAAGTGCTTCGCACTGCGTATTGCAAGTGTGATGGCACGTGATGACGGTTGGTTGGCCGAGCACATGCTCATCCTCAAACTCACCAACCCGCAAGGTGCCCACAAATACATCGCTGCAGCATTTCCTTCGGCGTGCGGAAAAACCAATCTTGCAATGCTCGTTCC
>JBIKZO010000110.1:0-4998 GCA_044354675.1 Ilumatobacteraceae bacterium
TTGGGTTGGTAGCAGTCGCGATATGTGCCTTGAGCTTTCAAAACCTGCGCATCAGGTCGGATGCAACAATTCAGGCGAATGCAAACAAAGAAAATGTAGGACGAATTTTTGCCGCCTACGACGTTTTGTACAACGCCGCATTCCTTGGAGGGTGCGCGACAGGTATTTTGGCGAGTGGAGTGCTCGAGTATTCCGAAATATTGAGCCTTGTGGCAGCTGGTTATGCCTGTAACGCAGCAATATTTCTACGAATGAGAGATGGCAAAAGGTCGGAAAACCAAGCGCATCCGTCAATCATTGCTTCGTTCGATAATCGCCTCTCGAGTGTTGAGCAGGACGCCGACGCCCTCACTATTACCAATTAGAAGTCTTCCTCTTCCAACCTTGAGTCCTGCTTTTGCGCTATAGGCGCTCCCAGAATTCTTCCCATGTAACCTTACGAGATGAAAATTCTGGTAATTACTGCGCACCCCGATGACGTCGATTTTGGTGCCGGCGGAACTGTCGCAACTTGGATTAGCGAAGGTCACGAAGTCGTGTATTGCTTAGTCACCGATGGTCAGGCTGGTGGCTCTGATAACACCGTGACGCGAGATGAAGTTGCGGCGCTACGCAGACGCGAGCAAACCGCTGCAGCAAACATGCTCGGAGTAACCGAACTCCACTGGTTGGGTTTTCCAGACGGTGCAGTAGTTGCCGACCTCAACTTGCGTCGCGAGATCAGTGCGGTAATCCGCATTGTTAAACCCGATCGAGTACTCACCCAATCTGGTGAGCGCAACTACAACCGTATTTATGCGAGTCACCCCGATCACTTGGCTACGGGCGAAGCCGCATTGTGTGCCGTGTATCCAGACGCACGAAACGAGTTTGCATTTCCCGAATTATTAAGCGAGCGCGGGCTCGCGCCACACAGCGTTCCCGAGACTTGGATTATGGCCGGGCCAAGCCCAAAACATTTTGTTGATACAACTGACGTGCTGGACAAAAAGATTGCAGCGTTACTGTGCCATGCAAGTCAACACACAGACCCAGCGGGTTTGCCAGAGCGCATGCGCGGATGGGGTGAAATGATTGCTGAAGCCGGTGGCTTGCCAAAGGGCAGAACTGCCGAAGCGTTTCTAGTCGTTGATACGAAATAGTTAGTGAACTAGCAAGCAACAACGTGCGCTACGGCGCGACGGTTGTGACTGCAGGATCGAGAGTTGTTTCGGTCGGCACCGTATCGACAGGGATTGTTGTCTCTGGTGGCAACGTGGTTTCAACAACCGGCGGCAATGTATCTACCGGAATCGGCGTGGGCGCCGTAGTAGTAACGAATACCCAACTGACATCAGGAATTTGAGAATACGGCTTCTCGGCTTGCGGTTGTCCAAGCCAAAAACCAAACGAGACCAGAAATACAAAAATTGATACGAGTGTTGAATTGCTTGGGCGACGTAACTTCATCGGGTCTCACCCACTTCGTTGACTTTGAACTCGATATACATTTCGCGAAGTTCTGCAGCAATACGGCGTCGCAACTCACGCTCAACTTTCCACTGCTGCACTGGCAATGATCTGCCAGCAACTCGCACTTCAACGTTTTCAGCACCCAAGTCGTCTACGCCAGTGACACTCGGTACCTCAATGAGCAAAGGCCCAATTTTTGGATCTGTGCCCAACTGCGCACAAACGGCGTCAATTCGAGTAATCGCATCTTCGATGTCGCTTTCGCGCGGCAATGGAACGGTCACCAGCACGCGCGACCAGTCACGCGACATGTTGACGTTGTGGCGCAACACGCCATTGGCAATGCTCACCAAGTCGCCATCAAATGTGCGAATTTTGGTCACACGCAACGTCACTTCTTCAACGCGACCCTCTACCCAGCCAACAACTCCAAGCGGTCCGAGTCGAACCACATCGCCAACACCAAACTGTCGTTCAGCGATGATGTACAAACCAGCAATAACGTCACCCACCATTTGTTGTGCGCCAAAACCGAGCCCAGCGCCGGCGATTGACCCCAAGAACACCAGTGCCGAAGATGGCAAACTCAGGCGCAGTAATACCGAAGTGATAACGACTGCAATAACGCAGAAGTTGATACCCCAACGCAATGCACCAAGCACAGCGGCACGGTGCGCACCGGTGGTGAGGGCTGAAAGATCGCTTGCATCGAGCTTGTTGCGCGACTTGACCTGAATGATTTGCTGATCTGCAAGAAATGCGACAAGTCGCATCAACACATGACCGCCAGAGATACTCATAATGATGACCACGAGGTCGGTGCGCAACCAATTGGAAACGGCGTCTTTCCCAGTCGTGGCGGCCAGTAGTGCTATCGCATTCATCGGCACAAGACTACGAGACTTTCACTCTGCGACTGTGGCAAGCCGAGAGTGCGGCTTTGAACGGGGCACTAAAAACTGGCTCTATTGCCCCTGCGGCGCTTGATAACTGTGAATGCAAATCGGATGAGTGCAAGACCGATGACGGCAATCACGACGTATTGGAAGATTCCTACATACTCACCAACTGCATCCCAGTTGTCGCCAAGTATGGCTCCTGCGCCGATTAAAACGATATTCCACACTGCGCTACCGATGAATGTGTAGAGAGCAAATGGCACAATCTTCATGCGTCGAAAGCCTGCAGGGATCGAGACGATAGATCGAATAAGTGGCACACATCGACCAACGAGCACCGCCGTTGTTGAACGTCGGTCAAACCACTCTTCCGCGCGAGTGAGGTCTGATTCTTTTACGCCAAACCATTTGCCAAATCGAACAACGAATTGCCTCAGTCGATCTGGTCCGATTGCCGACGAGATGTAATACAAAATGAGTGCCCCCACTACAGAGCCAATGGTTGCAGCAAGAATCATGACCACAACTGAGGCGTCTCCACGCTGTGCAACGAAGCCGGCAAACGGCAAGACGATTTCGGATGGAATCGGTGGAAAGAGATTTTCAACGATTACGAGAATTGCTACGCCAAGATATCCAAGCGACTCAATGACATCTTGCACCCAAGATGCGAGACCACTCAACATGAGAGGATGCGCGAATTAATCGCGACTGATTTCTTTGCGGCTCTTGAACTTAGACGCACGGTAGTCCTTATTCATCAGTGCAATCACATCAACCGAGATCTCTTTCGGGCATGCTGACGAGCACTCGCCGTGATTGGTGCACGAACCAAAGTATTCATCCATTTTTTCGACCATCGCTTCGGTGCGCTTGAAGCGCTCTGGTTGACCCTGGGGCAAACGATTGAGGTGGGCAATCTTTGCACCGGTAAACAAACTGGCCGCGCCGTTTGGACACGCTGCTACACATGCGCCACAACCAATGCATTGAGCAGAATCCATTGCTGCATCAGAAACAGGTTTTGGCACGGCGATGAGATTGCCGTCTGGCGCACCACCAGTGACTGCGGTGATGTACCCGCCAGATTCAATGATCCGATCAAATGGCGAACGATCAACCATCAAGTCTTTGATGATTGGAAACGCGGCTGCACGCCATGGTTCAATCACAATTGTGTCGTTGCTCTTGAACGAGCGCATATGCAACTGACATGTGGTGGTGGCGCGCTGTGGCCCATGGGCAACACCGTTGATCATGAGCGAACACGTACCGCAAATACCTTCACGACAATCGTGGTCAAACACCACTGCTTCTTTATTTTCGTTGATGAGTTGCTCGTTGAGCACATCAAGCAACTCCAAAAACGATGCTTCGTCGCTGATCTCGGCAACTTCGTGCGTCTCAAACCGACCAGCGTCTCGAGGACCACTTTGTCGCCATACCTTGAGCGTGAGATTCTTTAGGTGGCTCACTTGTAACTCCTTGTAGCGAGGTGCGCGGTTTCGAACACAAGTTCTTCCACATTGCGCTTCGGATTCATCGGGTCGCCCGTCCACTCAAATGCCGCGACATGACAGAACTTCTCGTCATCGCGTTGGGCTTCGCCCTCTGGTGTTTGGAACTCGGACCGGAAGTGGGCGCCGCAGCTTTCTTCGCGAGCAAGTGCGTCCTGACACATTGCCATGCCCAACTGGAAGAAGTCGTCGACACGACCAGCCTTCTCAAGCGTCTGGTTGGTTGTTTCACCTGTGCCAGTAACACGCAAATCGGTTTTGAATTCGTTGTACAAAGCCGGCAAATCTGTAAGTGCTTCTTGCAAACCCTCTTTGGTTCGCTCCATGCCGCACTTGTCCCAAATGATTTTGCCAAGTTCGCGATGAAACCAATCGGGCGAGCGCTTGCCCTTGGTATTGAGGTAGCCAGAATAACGATCTTTTGCCTGTTTTTCTGCTTCTTTGAATGCAGGGTGATCGATGCCCGGCATTGTTTTGCCGAGCAGTGGAGCAAGACCACTACTGATCGTGGATGGCAGTACGAAATAACCATCTGCAAGACCTTGCATCAGTGCCGATGCACCAAGACGGTTTGCGCCGTGATCGGAGAAGTTTGCTTCGCCCGCTGCATACAAGCCAGGAATGTTTGTCATCAACTCGTAGTCGACCCACAAGCCACCCATTGTGTAGTGAGTTGCTGGGTAAATGCGCATTGGTGTCTTGTATGGGTCTTCTCCTGCAATGCGCTCATACATTTCGAACAAGTTGCCATAACGCTCTTTAACAACGTCTAAACCAAGTCGCTCGATGGCTGCGGCGAAGTCGAGGTTGACACCATTCTTCAATGGTCCGATGCCCTGACCCTTGTCGACAAGACGCTTTGCAGCGCGCGACGAAATGTCGCGTGGCGCCAAGTTGCCGTAGCTCGGGTACAAACGCTCGAGGAAATAGTCACGCTCGGCTTCAGGAATCTGATCTGCCGGACGATTGTCGGATGGGCTTTGCGGCACCCACACACGACCATCGTTGCGCAACGACTCGCTCATCAACGTGAGTTTTGATTGCGTCTCGTCGGCTTGCGGAATACATGTTGGGTGAATCTGTGTGTAACAAGGGTTTGCAAACATTGCGCCGCGACGGTGCGCGCGCCA
>JBIKZO010000111.1:0-4987 GCA_044354675.1 Ilumatobacteraceae bacterium
TCGTGGAGCACGTTTCTCAATCGCAGAACAGTGCCCCAATCTGCACTGACAGGAATTTCTCGTGAAGGCGCAGGCCGCACGGCTGCTTGGTTTCGAGTGAAAGATTCGCTCGGTGATAACGAGTTATTGCACCGTTGCGCACTTGCATATTTGTCAGATGACTTGCCCAACGAAAGTGTGGTCGAGGCCATTCCAGAATTGTTGAAGGCTTCAACTGCAGGCGGAAATTTTCATGCGAGTTTGGATCACACCGTTTGGTTCCATCGCCCAGTGCGCGCCGATCAGTGGCACTTATATGAAATGTCGTGCTTGTCGTATGGCGGCGGGCGAGGCCTTACACAGGGTTATGTGTTTGCCCAGGATGGCACGCATGTAGCCACTGTTTCGCAAGAAACATTGGTACGAATAATTCCTGCAGCAAACTCATAACGAGCTTGTGCAGTATTCAATTCACTTGCTGTAATCAATTGTGGTCGGGACCGGCGTCGATCCGGTGACCCTGCGCTTTTCAGGCGCATGCTCTGCCTACTGAGCTACCCGACCTTGAAGAGTGCAAGCACTCCCCAGCGGTCCCGACGGGACTCGAACCCGCGACCTCCGCCTTGACAGGGCGGCGTGAACTCCAACTTCACCACGGGACCAAATGTTTACAACCAACTGGTAAACCAGCGGGCTGCTTATAGATGGTCTTGCTGCATTACGACTTGCTGTATTACGACTTGCTGTATTAACTGACTATCGCACCCCCAACGGGATTCGAACCCGTGCCGCCACCTTGAAAGGGTGGTGTCCTAGGCCACTAGACGATGGGGGCATGGACGAACTTTTCGTTGGAAGAGCCCTTGAAATCTATCACTGGCTCTCCCTGTTTCCCCCGTAGATGTTACCTGTCATGAGTATTCATCTAATTGGGCAGTCACGGCCCAATCCAGCAACCAGCCAAGGTATCCATACAACACAAGGCGTTGGTCGTTTGGGTCATCCTCGTCCAAGTCAACATCAATGTCCGACTCGTCAATGTCGAGCACAGTGCCGATGACGAGACGCAAGTTGTTTATTGAACGCGCAAACTCGTCCAACTCTTGTGCTGTCAGCACTGTGGTGTCGTCAACAGACTCTCGTGACAACACCGACGTTGCGGTTGCGAGTGACTGCAATCGAGAAGCGAGCAGATCATCGCGCATCAAGCGCTGATACTCCTCGTCGTGTTTTGGGTCTTGGTGGTACGCAGTAGGGAAGAGGCGTTTTAAATTTTCGTCCGTCGAGCCGTTCATCAAACTGTCGCGCAGTTGGTCGAGCAATCCGATCAATGCTTCTTTGTCCGAGAGTTCAAGATGCATTGAGTACTCGCTTTTTCCGAGAGGCCGAATCGGGCCTTTGTGTTTGCGAGCCATTTATGCGTCTTCACGTTGCATTGTTGCCCACAGCCCATGTTCGTGCAGGCGATAGACATCGAGCTCAGCCCGCTCGCGTGTGCCGTTGGAAACAACGGCTCGACCTTTGTGGTGCACGTCCAACATCAGTGCAGTCGCTTTTTCAAGGCTGTAGCCAAAAAGTTTCTGCAGTACGAGAGTGACATACGACATCAAATTGATGGGGTCATTCCAAACGAGGACGATCCACGGACGATCCGTGTCAACCGCACTATCGACGTCCGGTTCTTTGACGGTTGTCGGTCCAACTTCCGAATTGTTCACACTTCTAGTGTGCCGTAGCCGAACGACCTTGGCGTAGCCTTGACGCGTGGCATTAGGCGTTCAACCCATCGTTCCTTCGCGGATCAGTTCTCGCTTATTTGGGCATAGTGATGGGAAACGGAGCGGCGCAAGCAAAAAGCAGCGCTCAAAATTCGGTTCGTATGTCGCATTGACGAAACCGCGGATTATCGAATTGCTACTGGTTACAACAATCCCAACCATGGTGCTCGCGGCAGGCAAGTGGCCGTCTGTCAGCCTGATGGCCATTACTTTGCTCGGCGGGTCACTCGCTGCTGGTGGAGCAAATGCAATCAATATGTATATCGATCGCGACATTGATGCATTGATGGTGCGAACGCAAGGTCGACCATTAGTTACAGGCGATATACGTCCTCGAAATGCTCTTATATTTGCTGTTCTTCTGGAGATTGCCGCGTTTGCGGTGTTGTGGAGTGGCGCAAACTTACTTTCAGCACTGTTGGCACTGAGCGCAACGATGTTTTACGTCTGCATCTACTCGTTGTGGTTGAAGCGCACGAGCAAACAAAACATTGTGATTGGCGGAGCGGCCGGAGCAGTTCCTGTCTTGGTTGGCTGGGCCGCAGTGCAAAACTCGCTTGGCTGGGCACCAGTGATTTTGTTTTTAGTCATCTTTTTGTGGACACCACCACATTTTTGGGCTTTGGCAATTCGCCACTCCGACGACTATCGCGCCGCCGGCGTGCCGATGTTGCCAGTTGTTGCAACCATGCAGGAAACAGTGCGCTCAATGGTCATCTATTCGGTGATCCTGACGGCTACTTCGCTCGTGCTGGTTCCTGTCGCCAATCTTGGCTATATATATGGAATTACAGCGCTGCTATTTGGGAGCCTCTTCATCCTCGGATCAATTCGATTGGGCCGTGATCCATCCGAATCCCGTTCAATGCGGTTGTTCTCTTTTTCAATCACCTATGTCTCGGTGTTGTTTATGGCATTGACCGTAGACGTGCTCGTGAATTAGTGATCAGTGTCGCAAGAAGTTCGGGCGCGCGGCCTAGTCATTGTTAGTCTGTTCTAGTTATGAGTTCGGTCAATTCCACTGCCACTGCAGGCCATGCCTCCACATCTAGTGCCCTTGGCACGGTGGCAAATTGGATAACCACAACCGATCATAAAAAGATCGGTCGCCTTTTTGTGGGCGCCAGTGCACTGTGGATGCTCGTCATTGTCGGAGTTGGCGTTGCACTTGGCATTGAGCGCATTGCTCCTGATTCGGCGATTTTTAATTCAAATAGCGTTACCCAGCTTTTCGCCATGCTCCGCACTGGGGCAACTTTCGGCGTTTTATTGCCGCTCGCCCTTGGCTTCGGTATTGCTGTCGTTCCACAACAGGTTGGTTCGAAATCACTCAGTTTCGCCCGACTTGCAATGTTTGGTTTTTATGCATGGTTGATCGCTAGCGGACTGGTGATTGGATCAATTGTGGCCAATGGTGGTCCCGGTGGCGGAGACGCACAAATGGTTGATCTGTATTTGATGGGCGTTGGAGTCGGTTTGGTTGGCGTAATTGCTGCGTCAATATCTCTTCTCACAACAGTTTTGACATCGCGCCGCACCGGGCTTTCATTGCTCGAGATCCCAATGTTTTCTTGGTCGGTTTTTGTAGCCGCAGTTTCTATTGTCTTGACCTTGCCTGTTTTGCTTGGCTCGCTCATTTATGTCGCAGTCGATCATCACTATGGACGTTTGGTTTTTGGTGGCAACGAAGGAATTGACATGTGGTTGGGTTGGGGTTTTAGCCAGCCTCAAACATTCCTCTATGTCATCCCAGCAATTGGTTTGCTCGCCGAGTTGGCACCGGTTGCCGCGCGAATTCGCCAACCATTGCGTGGCGCGATGTTGATCGGTGTAGGACTTGTTTCAACCGCCATCTTTGGCAGCGTGACACAAACATCTCACGTGTTTATCTGGGGCGGCACACTGAGCGACAAGCTCAAGAGCGCAATTCCGTATGCGTGGTTCAACTTGTTGCCAGTCATGGGAGTAGTCATTGTTACTTTGCTCGCCTTATTGGCAATTCAAAAAGGAACGACGCGATTGATTGCACCGCTCGTTCCAACATTTTTGGGCGTCGGCATGATTGTTGTGGGCATGGCTGGAAATGCTGTTCAGAAGATCGAATCGGCGAAGCTCACTGGAAGCGTGTTTGAAGAAGCCGCAGTTACTTACATTGCGTATGGCGCAATGCTGTGTGCTTGGGGCGCTATTTCGTATTTCGGTCCAGCACTGTGGGGACGAAAGATTCCAGATGCTTCAGTGATGGGTATCGGTGCACTCGGACTTTTTGCAACAGTTCTTGCTTCAGCACCGTATTACTTCGCAAAAGATCAGGTTGCTGGTGTGGTGAGTGATTTTGATTACTCAGGTCCACAAACATTATTCAACACCGTTGTCTCTGCTGGCCATGTGTTGATGCTGTTCTGCCTCTTGAGTGCAATTGCTGTTTCGATCAAGTCGCTGAGCAGTGGCCAAACAGTGAGCGCAGATGTATGGAGCGATCAATGAGCACAACAACTTCACGTGCACTTCCAAGCGGAGCAAGCCCAGCACCACGTAGTTCTATTTTGGTAGCAACAAGTGCAGTCGCTGCAGCAGGAACGATGCTGATGTTCGGCATGTTGGGTATGTGGTTCAAGTTTCGTGACGCATCTCCGTTGCGAGAATCTGCTCGTGGCAAGATGATCCACGATTGGCTGCCGTCAGAGATCAAGGTTCCTGAAGTTGCTACGAACACAATGGCGTTCACAATGGTGATTGCCTGCGTGATGGCACAGTGGGCTGTCTATTCAACACGCCGCAACGATTCGTCGCATGCAACGATGGCACTTGCAGTCACTGCATTTGTCGGTATTGCTGCAATCAATGCTCAAGTTGCTGTGTACTTGCAAATGGGAATGGGGCTTACTGACGGCCCATACCAAACAATGTTTTATGCCGTCACAGGAACAATGCTTGCGCTGCTCGTAACTGGTGTTGCATTTTCAATTGTCACAATGTTTAGAGCAGTTGCTGGTCGCCTCGGTGACTCAAGCGTGATGAGCGCGCATGCGCTGTACTGGTATTTCCTCACTGCAGTGTTTGTTGCACTGTGGTTCGTCGTGTACGTGCAGAAGTAGGTACGAGCAATGTTTACTCCCGGATCCAAATACCTCATCGCAATCACTGGATTGAGCGCATTTTCACTTGCGATGTACATGCTGTTGGTGCATCCATCTGCACTGGGCGCTGTTGCGCTGATTGGTCTCGTG
>JBIKZO010000027.1:0-15902 GCA_044354675.1 Ilumatobacteraceae bacterium
GGTCCGCTCAACATCACGCGAGTCTTGACGGGATACTTCGACAACGTGTCGCGGATCTCGGACATTGGCTGATTGAGGTCAATCGCGACGACCTCAGAATCCAATTGTTCGGTGGTGACTTCGGGAAGAAAACGTGCAGGGTCGGTTTCGAGAACTTCCAGAAAAACTCCGTCTGCAGTGATTTTGCCGAGCGCTTGACGATCGGCGCTACATGACACAGCCATAGCAACAGGGCAACTTGCACCGTGACGTGGAAGACGGATAACTCGAACGTCATGGCAGAAGTATTTTCCACCGAACTGCGCACCAATGCCTGTTTGTTGTGCAAGCTTGAGCACCTTGGCCTCTAATTCGATGTCGCGAAATGCGTGACCGGCTTTGCTGCCCGAAGTAGGCAATGAATCGAGATAGTGAGTGCTGGCAAGTTTTGCGGTCTCTACTGCAAACTCGGCAGACGTGCCGCCAACAACAATCGCCAAGTGATATGGAGGGCATGCTGCAGTGCCGAGTGTTTTCATTTTGTCGAATAGCCACGGCAACAATGTTTTTTCGTTGAGCAATGCCTTCGTCTCTTGAAACAAATAGCTCTTGTTGGCTGAACCGCCGCCTTTGGCTATAAACAAAAATTTGTATTCGTCGCCATCAACTGCAGCGATCTTTATTTCGGCTGGAAGATTGGTGTCGGTATTGACTTCTTCAAACATCGACAGCGGTGCAAGCTGGCTGTAGCGAAGGTTGCTGGTTTGATATGTGTTGTAGATGCCACGACTGATTGCTTCGTCGTCGCCACCGCCGGTGAACACACGCTGACCCTTTTTTGCTTTGACAATCGCGGTGCCGGTGTCTTGGCACATCGGCAACACACCACCTGCTGAGATGCCGGCATTTTTGAGCAAATCGAGCGCAACAAAACGATCATTGTCGCTTGCTTCCGGGTCTTTGAGAATGTTTGCTAATTGTTGCAAGTGCGATGTGCGCAGTAAGTGAGCAATGTCGCGCATTGCGTGCTCGGTGAGATGCGTGATTGCTTGTGGGGAGACTTTAAGAAATGTTCCTTCGCTCGTTGAGAAAGTAGAAACACCCTCCGTCGTGAGCAGTCGGTATTCGGTTGTGTCCGGACCGAGAGGAAGTAGCTCTGAATGTGCGAACGGCTCTTGGGTTGGCTTGGCCATACCTACACGCTACGCAAGACTTACGCCAGCGCTGGTGTGCCCTTGAATGAGCCTGGATCGCCAGCCACCGGAAACTGGGGCTGCTGCCACTGCACGATTTGCGCAATATGGTTGGCGACTGTGCGCCATGACGCTGGGCTCCAACCCTCGGCTGCTGCTGGCACTGTGCCGTCGCTTTGAATGAAGACGAAAGCCGGCAATTGGCTGAGCCCAAGCTGTTTAATCATGATGCGATCTGGATCTGAAAAAGTGAGGAACTGATCGGCGAGTGGTCCAAGAAATTGTTTTGCTTGTGTTGGCGAACCAGCAACGATGAAGTTGACACGAACTGCGGCATCGGCGAACTGGTGCAAAACGCGCGCTGCGGTTTCAAGAATCCATGCACTTTCGTTGGTGAACGGATCGATAACCACGGATGCGAGATGGAAAGTTGTGAGCCATTCGCGAAGCGGTCGGGCGTCGCCTTTGAGCGGTTGGAGCATGGTGTCGAGTGAAGGTGAAGTTGTCACACATTTGACGGTAGCAAGTCGGCACTATCGTTTGGGAAATGCACCCCATCGAGCATCTGCGGTATGTGGCACGTGCCACTGGAGCCGACCCGGTTTCGCTTGTCAATGAAACGGCACAGGCCCTGCGTGGCCTGCGGTCTGAGCCCGCTGGATTGGTGCTTGCCGCCCGCCGAATTGTAGAGCGACACCCGACGTGCGCGCCTTTGTGGTGGTTGTGTGCAAGCGTGCTTGCGGCAGCCGATCCCTTTGAAAAAGCGCGGGAGCTCAGTGACCGCATGGACGCAGACGAAACGACAAATAATTTGGTTGAAGCATTGCCTGCAGATGCGACCGTGTGCATTGTTGGGTGGAACCCGACCGCACTCGAAGCGATTGCTCGTCGTGGAGATTGTCGCGCAATCATCATCGACTCATTTGGCACTGGTGATGCGGCAGTGAATGCACTCGAGCGACTTGATAATGATGTGCAGGGAGTGACCTTAGAGCACGCAGCAATTGGCGTGCAGATGAGTGATGTTGTGATCATTGATGCACTGGGTTGCGGTGGCACCGAAGTGCTGAGCGTTGGTGGCTCGCATGCGGTCGCCGCGCTCGCGTATTGCAACAATTTGCCGGCGTGGACTGTGACACGGCTTGGCACACGTTTGCCGATCGAATTATGGAATGCAATGAAGCTGGCCAATCGTCATGCCGATGCACCGTGGCGCAGCGACGTAGATGTGATTCCCCGTCAACTGCTGGGGCGGATTATTGGACCCACGGGTATTTCGGATATTGATATGAATAAAGCACAAAATAACGAGCAAAATAACGTGCAGAGTTTTGTCGGGGAATGCCCAGCGTCCACCGAGATGCTGGTACGAAGCGCGATGTAGCCTAAGAACCATGTCTTTACGCTCACGCAACCTCCCACGCCGTTCCTGTCTCGCAATTCCTGGTTCATCCGAAAAGATGATGGGCAAAGGACCTGGCACCAATGCCGACATGGTGTTTTTGGATCTCGAAGACGCTGTTGCACCGAAAGAAAAAGAAGCTTCACGTGCACGAATCGTGAGCGCAATTCGTGGACACGACTGGGGCAACAAAGTTTTGTGCGTGCGTATCAATGACTGGAGCACCAAGTGGACTGCATACGACATCTTGGAAGTTGTTGGTAACGCAGGCGAGCGTTTGGACGAAATCATGTTGCCGAAAGTAGAAAATGCAGCGCAAGTAGTTGCTGCAGATTTGTTGTTGCGCCAGGTGGAGATTGCAAGCGGACTGCCAGTTGGCCACATCGGTATCGAAGCGCAAATTGAAACCGCACGTGGACTCATCAACGTCGAAGAGATTTGCGAAGCGAGCCCGCGTCTCGAGACAATTATTTTTGGTCCAGCAGACTTCTCGGCAAGTATGGAAATGCCTGTTCTCACCGGTGGTGTGCAGATCCCTGACTACCCAGGCGATCACTTTCATTACGTGTTCAGCAAGATTTTGATGGCCGGTCGCGCAAACGGCCTACAAGTAATTGACGGACCTTTCCTGCATGTGCGTGACAATGATGCTTTGCGTGAATATGCAAAGCGCACTCGCACACTTGGCTACGACGGCAAGTGGGCGTTGCACCCAGATCAAGTTGATGTGCTCAACGATGTGTTTTCGCCAACACAAGAACAGTTTGATAAGGCATGGCAGATTTTGGATGCGTACAACCAGGCGACCGAAACTGATGGCAAGGGTGCCGTCATGTTTGGGCTTGAGATGATTGACGAAGCGAGTCGCAAGATGGCTCTCAAGTTCATCACTCGCGGCGAGCTCGCAGGTCGTACTCGCACACCACAAGCGTGACAAAACGTTTTGATGCAATCCTGTTTGATGCAGGTGGCATCTTTTTACTACCAGACCCAGTAACGCTCGGCGCAATCATTCGCCCGCTCGGTGGCGACGGCAGTATTGAGAGTTGCACTCGCGCACATTACGCAGGCATGGCGGCAATAGATGCGATTGCTCAACGAGAGCAGGGTGAATCAGTAGATGCTTTTAGCTGGGACGGATATCGACGCGGGTATGCGTTAAGCGTTGGCGTGGCAGAAAAAGATATTGAAACTGCGATTGTCAATATGCGCAATGTCTTCTCGCCATTTCTGTGGCGATTCCCATTACTCGAGTCGGCTGCGGCGCTGTGGAAGATGCATCTTGCAGGATTGCCGATTGGGATTGTGTCGAATGCAAGCGGACAAGTTGAGGCGACGCTTGCCAATCAGTGCATCTGCCAAGTGGGACCAGGAGCAGGTGTGCCGGTAGAAATCGTGACTGACTCGCATGTGATTGGTGTGGCCAAACCACACCCTGGAATCTTTGCTGACGCCCTGCGCTTAATGAACGGAAAAGGAATCACCAACGATCGCATTGCATACATAGGCGACTCGTATGTGAACGACATTGGTGGTGCTCGAAATGCCGGACTCGTGCCTATCTTGCTCGACCCGTACGATCACCATGCGCATGAAACGTGTGAGCGAATACATTCACTGCACGAACTACTTGCATTTATCTAGTTTTATTTCGTGCCGGACTCTTCAACGAGTTTGCGTGCGATCACTTTGAGGCACAGTGTCTCGTCGGCGCCTTCGAAAATGGAGAGCACGCGTGCATCAACAAATAATCTGCTCACCGAATATTCTTCGGCGTAACCAAAGCCACCGTGAATCTGCATTGCTTCTCGAGTGACCCACTCGGCCGCCTTGCACACATAGGCCTTGACCATGCTTGCTTCCATCTGGCCTTCGCCCTTTCCCATGAGTTTGGCAACGACGTAACTGAACTGGCGTGATGCCTGAATAATGGCTGCCATGCGCCCAAGTTTGATTTGGGTGAGTTGGTATTCGGAGATGTTGCTACCAAACACTTTGCGATTATTGGCGTAGGCGAGCGCTGCTTCGTATGCAGCCTGCATCACACCAACTGCACGTGCTGCTGTTTGTAGACGACCATTTTCGAAACCACTCATTTGGTAATAGAAACCTTTGCCGAGGCCTGCTTCTTCGCCGATTAAGTGATCGGCTGGAACCCACCAGTTTTCAAGTGCGATTTCATACGAATGCATGCCGCGATAACCGATGGTGTCGATTGGACGGCCTTCCATTTTGCCGCCACTTGGCTGATCGAACATAAAGCCGTGTGCGTCGCCAAGCGGTTTTGGCACGATCAACACGCTGAGACCTCGGTGGGTCTTGGTGCGATCTGCATCTGTGCGAGCGAGGAGCATCAGTACGTTTGCGCGAGCGGCAAATGTGCACCAAGTTTTGACACCGTTGATGACGTAGCCGGCTTCACCCTTTTCGTTGTCTGCTTTAACAGCCGTGACTTTGATATTTGCAACGTCGCTGCCATAGTCAGGTTCGGTCACAGCAACTGCAGCCATTACTTCTGCTGTTGCAAGTTTTGGAAGCCAATATTGTTTTTGTGCTTCAGTGCCGCCGTTGACAAGTGCGCGAGTGAGGATCTCGGGACGTGTGATGAGTGATCCACCAATGCCCAATGATGCGCGTGACAACTCTTCGGTTGCAATGCAGTTGGCCATGTATTCACCATCTCCACCTTCGGAGAAGCCGCCGTATTCTGCAGGCACCGAGAGACCAAATGCGCCGAGATCGGCGAGTCCTGCAATTACCTCTTCAGGTACATCTTCGTTGAAGCGATGCACATGTTCGGCTCGCGGCGCGATGACTTTGTTGGCAAAACTTCGGAAGGTGTCTTGAACCATTTCGAAGTCATCATCGAGATGTCGTGGTCCAGATTTTTCGGCAAGTGATGCGACGAATACTGGATCACGAAACGTTGCCATGAAGTCGTATGCACCCTCGAGTGGGTGTGGCTCAAGACCCCACAAGTGTTCTCTGCCCAAGAGCCTTGACGAAACTTCAAAAATCATGTCAGCAGTAAATGCGCAAGTAAGAAGTGCTTCGGTCTCACCCTTTGATCCGTAGTCGAGCATTGAGCGCGCAGTTTCTACCGCGGCAGCAGAGTGCGCAAGATCGTATGCGAGTTGCTGATGAACATCAGGGCCACCAGTCGATGCGAGATGTGCGACACCCGTGCCCACAATTTTCTTGGCATTTTCGATGGCTTGTGCCGCTTGAGCGAGATCGCTGGTAATTGACATGCGCTAAACGCTAGTTACATTTTGCCCTCGAGGCGCAACTCGGGTTGGCTGAGCACCTACGATTTATATATGGCGCTCCCGAGTGGACTCAAGTCGACCCTCGTGGCGCTCAAGTGGCTGATATTTGCCATCATCATCTATTTCTTTATCTTGCCACTCATACCAGGCTTTGGAAAAGCGTTTTCTGAACTTTCCAAGGTCCGACCGAGTTTGTTGGTTTTGGGGCTTGGTCTTGAGATGGCTGCACTTTTTGCTTACTCATTACTGACTCACGCAGCCCTCGGTGAATCTCGTCACTCAATTTCGATTTGGCGACTTTTTCGCATTCAGTTGAGCACTAAGTCGGTGAGCAATGTGCTGCCCGCTGGCAGCGCGGCGAGCAGCGCACTTGGATTTAAATTGCTCACCAGTTCGGGCGTGCCAGGACCTGATGCAGGGTTTGCACTTGCAACTGCAGGTCTTGGTTCGGCTGTGGTGCTCAATCTCATTTTGTGGGTTGGATTGATCTTGTCTATTCCAGGCCAAGGTGTCAATGCTGCCTACGGATCCGCCGCGCTCGTGGGCGTCATCTTGATGTTGGTGGCAACAGGACTTGTCGTTGGATTGATCGATGGGCAGGGAAGAGCAGAACGAAGCATCAAATGGATTGCAACAAAATTGCGAATGGATCCAGATAATGCAGCCGACGTGTTGCGTCAATTAGGTTTTCGTTTGCAAGGTTTGGCACGGGAGCCAGGACTGAAAGAACGAGTGTTCATTTGGGCGCTGCTCAATTGGGTGCTCGACATGGCGGCACTGTGGGTGTTCTTGCTTGCGTTTGGCGCAGATATTGATTTGCGCGGACTGATCGTTGCATTTGGTCTTGCCAACATTATGGCCGTTGTGCCAATCACGCCAGGCGGGCTCGGCATTGTCGAGGGTATTTTTATTCCAACACTCGTTGGTTTTGGTTTAACACGAAGCATTGCGACAGTTGGTGTATTGAGCTATCGCATTGCGCAATATTGGATGCCGCTTATTGTCGGTGCAATTGTGTATTTGAGTTTGCGTGTTGGTCCATGGGCTATCGATCGCAGTGAAAAACTGAAATCGTTTCGCAGGGTGGCGGTGGATGCAACAGAGCATCCGAGCAGTAAATACAACTGGGCCGAGCACTACGCGCCACGCGACAGAACGGGTCAGTTTCCGCTGCCAGACTTCAAAGGCCAATACAGCGACAGTGCTGATGACACGCCCATATGAGACATGCCAGTTCTCATGTCATGGATAAAAATCGGTAGCGTTGATTGATATGACAACGCACGAGCGCCCATTTGGAAGATGTTTAGAAGATTTCATTGTTGGAGATGTGTATCGGCATTGGCCAGGCAAGACCATCACCGAAGCAGACAATCATCTGTTTTGCATGATCACGATGAATCATCATCCGTTGCATACGAATGATTGGTTTGCCGAGCAAAGCGTGCAGGGTCGCAACGTTGTCGTGGGCAACTTGGTGTATTCGTTGGTGCTTGGCATGAGCGTGCCCGACGTAAGTGGCGCGGCAATTGCCAACCTCGAAATAGAAACCCTGCAACACAAGTTTCCGACGTTTCATGGCGACACCATTCATGCAGAGACACGAGTGCTCGATACGCAGGAGTCAAAATCAAAGGATGATCGCGGTGTTGTCACTGTCGAAACCAAAGGTTTCAACCAAGACGGCAAAGAGGTGTGCTATTTCCGTCGCCGAGTGATGGTGTGGAAAAGGTCTGCGCTCCCAACTCGCAACCGCCCTTACGACGGTCAAGACGTCTGGGGTCAATAGACACGATCGTCGACCCGCTTTTAGGGTGGGGGCTTCCGCAACTACGCGATTTTCCATGGAGACAAACCAATAACCGCTGGCATGTGCTGGTGAGTGAAGTGATGTCGCAGCAAACTCAAGTGCACCGTGTGGTGCCCAAGTTCAATCTTTTTCTCGAGCAGTTTCCAACGCCAACAGTATGTGCGGGTGCGTCGCTCGGTGAGTTGTTAGAAATTTGGCAAGGTCTTGGCTACCCGCGCAGGTGTCGCAACTTGCATGAAGCCGCAAAAGTGATGGTGTTACGCCATAACGGCGAAGTACCTACAACGCTTGAAGAACTTGTAGCTCTGCCTGGTGTTGGTGACTACACGGCGCGAGCAGTGATGGCATTTGCTGATCATGCCGATGTTGGTGTGGTGGATACGAACGTGGCTCGTGTGCTTGCTCGTGTGCAGAACAAAGTGCTTGGTAAAAAGGAAGTGCAGTTGATTGCCGATGCCATCGTGCCCGAAGGACTGGGTTGGGAATGGAATCAGGTGATGATGGACTTTGGTGCAACGGTGTGTAGTGCCCGTGCGCCACAATGCTCGAGTTGCATCATCAATAACCATTGCGGCTGGAGAAAAATTGGTGGCGATGACCCGGCCCCTGCGACTGCTGGAACGAGCAAACCACAATCTCGCTTTGAAGGCTCTGATCGTCAGGCGCGAGGAAAACTAATGAAAGCATTGGTCTCTGGCGCAGTACGTGTATCTGACGCATCAAAAGTAATGGGGTTAATTGAGCAACCCGAACGCTGCAATGCAATCGTGCAAAGCCTTTTGGAAGACGGACTGATAGCGCAAGCTAATGAGTGGTATCAACAGCCGTGATCATGCCAAGTATTTCTTCAAACGCCTGATCGGCATAGTCGGCCATCTCGGCATCGGTGCGGTCTTGAATGGGGTGGGGTACAAACATGCGTTGCACGTCTGGCATGCCAAGTGCGACAGATTGGGCGATGGCTGCTTGACGAAACTCGGACGAAGCAATGAACATCGACGGAATACCGCGAGTTTCTAGATCAACGATGTCGTGCACACTGCACGACGTACAGCTGCCTCAATCGGCGAGGGCTTCGATAACTACGTTGCAAGAAATGGCAATCTCGTGGCGCAAGTCAACAGGAGCAGGTTTGGTAAAGGTTGGCTTGCGAAATCGCTTGACAGTTGCGCCAACACCGACGAGTCTGCGCTCCAACTGATCGAGAAATACATCACCACGGGCTTTAGAAATGTCGAGCAGGCCAACAGTGAGGCCCTTGAGCGAACTTGGTCGTGCAAGTATTTGGCGCTGCGAAGGATTTTGTTCGCTTGTTGGGTCGAGCACAAATCGTGCTGTATTGACTGTCGTCTTTATTGTTGTCATCGTGTACCTACATTAGTTACGAGTTGCGTGACTGGTTCAGAGCCGACGGCACCACTGGCCCAGCCGCCAATGATCTCAGAAAACAATCCTGCGCCACCGCCGGCATGAACAAGCAGGATTCCGTTTGGTCGAAACTTGGACACGGTCAGTTGCTCGTATTTTTGTAAGACGCCTTCGGCCATGCCATGGCTGCCGCGCACGATGTCGGTTCCTTTGAGTTGCAGGCGCGCATGGAGTTCGTCTATGACGCGCTCGCGGCTCCAACCCGCTTCACCGAATACTCGCGCGTGCTCAGGACCAACGACGAGCATCGCGTCATAAGCAAGCGGAAGTTTTGGATGCTCGACAGTGAGCAAGGTGGCGGCAAGTGAAGTGACAAGTTGTTCTGGGGTGCGTGCAAGTTGGTCGGTGACACATCGTGGTCCTTCTCCTGCGAACACCGTTACTGCGTCGGTATCTGCTTCGACACCGCGAGCAACAGCGAGCGAAGTCCATGGCGAACCAATTTCGTCTTCAGCAAAACAGAAACTGAGTTTGCCAGGCATGCCGTGCGCAGCACGATCGATTTCGCCCGGACGACCACCACCAACATTGCGGATAGTGAGTTGCACTGCTCGACCGATGGTCATGTTGGCGCGATTGCCTTGGCCGAGCACGTTGACGCCGCTATTCATTCCAATTGCCCGCGAGCCTGGTCCGCTACACACAATCACTGGACCAACCGGCATCGTGGTGGCTAACACTCCGTGCATATTGAATTCGTCGGTGCACACAGCCTTCAGTGCCGCGATCACCCACGGAAGATACTCGGGCAGGCAGCCTGCCATTACTGCGTTGACCGCAATTTTTTCAACAGTGAGTTCGACCAAATCGGGTGGGGCAATTGCAACAATGTCGGATGGTGCGAGTGAAGTACCGGCGAGCATGCGCATCACGCGTTCTTGCGAGGGAGGAACCACGGGCAATCCATCTGTCCAGCCACGGGCAAAAAGAGCTTCCATCTCGTCTTCGAGTGATGCGATTTCAACTCTGCGCGAAACAAGTAATGAACCTTCAAATTTGGCGCGTAGTGCATCTACTTTGTCGGGGTCAACGCTGAGCGAGCCACATCCAGGTCGATAAGCAGGAAGCCCATCACCGATGTTTGGCAAGTCAAACGTGTGAGCCCATTCGTTTTGTAGCCAGCCAACTATGCGCTCGGTTTCTGCGCCATTGACGACTTTGATGACAGTTGGGACGGTTTCGATGTTGTTGTGCCAACTGATCGACAAGTCTGCATCATGAATCACCTCTGCGCCATCTGGAAACGATGCATCGTCTTGAGAATAAATCGTGATGCTGTGTGATGATTGCAGTTGCGTCAAGAGCGGAGCAACCATCACGCAAGTTGCACAGTCGCGCTTGACTATTACATGTACACCATCTGGCAGCGTGCTTTGCGTGACAACGCTAGGCATTCTTGGTGATCCAGTCAATAATCAGTTTGTTTACTGCCTCTGGTTGCTCGAGTTGCATGAAGTGCCCAGCACTCTCAACAATTTCGACTCGAGCAGTTGCAGGCGCAACAGTCGCTGCATGTGTCGCAACATCGACACCGATGCACCCGTCATTGCGACCGTGCAGATACAGAACTGGTTGTGTCGGGGTTTCGGATTGAGCGAGTATTTGTGCTTCGTGAAGTTCTGGGTCTTTATAACCCGCACCGAGAGTTGCGCGGTAATAACCAAGTGCGGCTTGCAGGTTGGCGGGGTCTGTAAGACATGCTTTTGCATTGACGAGATCATTCGTTGCATCAAAACCTGGCGACCACTGGGCCCACAACATGTCAATGAATGCAAAGTTGTTGGCCGACACCAAAAAATCGCTCAGTGCATGTTGGAAGAAAAACATGTACCAGCTGCGCTGCAATTGTGTGAGGTTGCCCATGAACGCCGCACCCATAGTGCCCCATGGCGGTACTCCCATGCCGACAACACGCTTCCAGTTATCGGGAGCAAGTATTGCTGCGCCGTAAACGGCTGGTGCGCCCCAATCATGGCCAATGATTACGGCGTCTTGCGAACCACCGAGTGCGCTATGAAGTGCATTTGCGTCAGCGCTGAGTGCGGCAGTTTGGTAAGCACCATTTGGCGCAACGCTTGTTGGTGCAAAACCACGCATAAATGGAGCAACTGCATGAAAGCCTGCATCGGCAAGTGCTGGTAACAGATGTCGCCACGAGTGCGCAGAATCGGGAAAGCCGTGCATGCACAATGCGAGTGGCCCAGATCCGCATTCAAGATAGGTGAAGTCAATTGAATTGGCAGTGACGGTGCTCGACGAAATTGGTGAGGCCATTGCCAAACCATAGTTGAGTAACATCATTTATATGACAGCGAACTTTGATAGTGCCCGATTTAGGCAAGTACTAGGGCACTTACCAACTGGGGTTGTAATTGTGACTGGATTGGATGCTGGTGCACAACCGATCGGCGTGACGATTGGTTCGTTTGTCTCGGTATCACTTGATCCGCCATATGTCGGATTCTTTATTGGGAAATCGCGTAGTTGGCCAGATATCTCGAAGGGCACTTTGTTTTGCGCGAATGTGTTGAGCGATGCTCAAACCGAATTGTGCTGGAGATTCGCCAAAGATCCTGTGGACGGTGCGGCAAATCGTTTTGATGGTCTTGACTGGCAGAAATCTTCGAACGGCATGCCTATTTTGTCAGGCATCCTCGCATCGATCGACTGCACCGTTGAATCGGTGACGCCAGCAGGGGATCATCGATTTGTGCTCGCTCAAGTGACGTCATTGCACACAACCGAAGTTGCACACAACGCCATGATTTTTTACAAAGGCAAAGTTGGTGGTGTGGCAATACATGGAATCTAATTTTGCTTGGGCGTGCGCCTCGGTTGTTGGCGTAGTTTTCATTTTTGCAGGGATTCAAAAATTGTTGGCCGGTATTGAGTGGCTTGTGCAGGCAAAGCAACTTCGACCACCAAGAATTGCTCAACCCTTCGTGCCGATGGTGCCCTATATCGAACTGATTGTGGGTGGATTATTGATTGCAGGTCTGCAAGAAACACCCGTGCGAATAGCGGCAATCATTTTGTTGAGCTCATTTACGGTGTTGCTTGTTGCTCGGCTTGCAGCAGGCGAGCGCCCACCGTGCGCATGTTTTAGTTTTCGATCAACTCGCCCGATCGGTTGGTCGAATGTCACCCGAAATGCGGGGCTTCTCGCACTGCTCATTGCCTCTATCGTTTAAGTCGTGCGAGTTTGGATTGATCAAGACCTTTGTACAGGTGATGGACTGTGTGTCGACCACTGTCCAGACGCATTTGTGCAACTCGAAGACGGCATTGCCTACGTAGCCGAGCGTGGGGTGGCTCTCAATGACCCCGGTAGTTCGGGAAGCCTCGCAATTGTGGAGCAACGCAATCACCTTGCCGTAGTGCAAGCTGCCGAAGTTTGTCCGGGCGAGTGCATCTTTATCGAGATTGATGACGAAGAGTTGGTGGGTGGATTTTCCATCGGCAAAGCCAAAGACCCAATTTCGGTACACTAAAGATATGAAATGGCGCATTGTCGCAAACGGTGCGGCACTTGTGGTGACAATTTCTATTGGCGCAACAATTGCAGGCGGCTCACCTGCGCGCACATATGCGTCGGGCATGTCGCGAGTGGGCGGTGGTACCGCAATTGGGCTACTACAAAACATTCGAGTTGAGAACGAGCGTGGCGCTGGATACGTGCGCGCATTGTTTGAACACTGGCGAGATATTGATGGCGATGGATGTGATGCACGCGAACAGGTACTCAAACGCGACAGTGTGACCTTGCCTCAAGTGGACCCATATAAATGCAAAGTTATTGCAGGTGATTGGGTCTCGCCCTATGACGGTGCGCGATGGTCTGACCCAACCGACATTGATATTGATCATGTTGTTGCGTTGAAAGAAGCGTGGGACTCTGGCGCATGGGGATGGTCGGCTGCCACGCGAAAGGCGTATGCCAACGACACAACAGACCGCCGCACATTGTCGGCCGTAACCGACAATGTGAACCAACAAAAGAGTGACAAGGATCCGTCCAATTGGGTTCCACCAATGAAGTCGTATGTGTGCACGTATCTCGGAAATTGGATCTCGGTAAAAGCACGATGGAACTTGTCGATGGATCAAAGTGAGTGGGGACGAATCAAGAACCTGCTCAACTCGTCGTGCGCAGGATTAGTGATTGCGCCGTGGTCAGAAGCACCGCTGATGGGCACGATGCTCACATCGCCGACAGCGACATCGCCAGCGACAACGGTTCCAAAGGCAACTGCAACTTCGCCGACAGCGACAACAGTTCCGAAGACAACTGCGACTTCGCCTACTGCAACATCGCCCACAGCGACTTCGCCCACAGCGACTTCGCCCACAGCAACATCGCCAGCTTCGGTGGGTGTTTCTGTGTACCCAGGCGCTTGGTGTAAGCCAGAAGGCGCGACGGGGGTGTACACCAATGGAAAGTCGTATGTGTGCGCTAAAACCAATGCGAGTGGGGTGGCGTATTCCGACGGTCGAGCCAGGTGGCGACAGGGCTAAAGGCGTGATTAGGCGAGTCTGCCGATAGCGTGTCGGGACTATGTCGAAGAAAACAAAGAAGAAAAAAGCGCGTATGCGCCGCTCAAAGGCCAACCACGGCAAGCGTCCAAACATGGGTCGCGGCTAAACAAAAGTTTCTGTTGTGCCTCTTTCTGATCAGGCACGAATAAGTGAACTAGTTGTTGGTGGATGGGCTCAAAATTGGGCTCTCATCGGAATTGCGTTTGATCTAAACCATTGTGCTGCCCTCGGTGACGTTGCGTTGCGCTTGGACACATCGCTTGAACCCGGATTGCATTCCTGGGTTCTGCAAGGCGCGGACATCGATATTGCCAACATCGATGGCGTTGCAACCAGTCACGCTGTTGGTGATTCTCAAATTGCTGTGAGTATCCAGCCAGATTTTGATTTGGGTGTGATCGGAGTAGATCACGTGGTGATCAATACGCCGGATTTGATGCGCACATCAGATGCATTGACTGCGGCTACTGGTGCGCCACTCAAGCGTGTGCGAGATGCTGGCAACAATGTGCAACAAGGTTTTCATCGACTGGGAAGTGTTGTTGTCGAGATTGTTACTGCGCCATCGATGCATCCGGGGCCGGCGTCATTGTGGGGCTTTGTGTTGAACGTCAAAGATATATATGCCGTTGCAAACCATGTAGGCCCAGACGTGCTGAGCATTCCAAAACCTGCTGTGCAGGCTGGAAAATTAATTGCGACTTTTAGAAGTTCGTTGGGGCTTGGTGTACCAGTTGCGCTAATGGGGCAAGACACGAACTGAAGTTTGAATGTGTTTTAATAATCGAGCGTTGCGTCTGGATCGTCGCGCTGGGCCAGATATTCAATGCCAGTTGCGCACGAAGTTGCAAGGGGACACCACAAACATGATGTGCCGGGACGTGTTGTTGGCTCACGGCGTTCGCGTTGCAGTTCGAATAGGAGATGAATGCCATCAATAGTTTTGCGCACCGCTGCTTGCAATACGCCTTCGGTTACATCTTCAACTTCGGCACGTGCTGTGACGAGAGAGTATGTGGCAAGTCGTCGCGGTGCTTGACCAGTGCGCATGGCTTCGACCAGTGCATAAAAACGCAGCTCTTCTCGGTGGCTTGGCTGAATGCGTCCTGATTTGAGATCGACAATTACTTTTGAGCCGGGTGCACCAAGTGTGAGGTCGGCACGAGTTGAAAGGTTGATGCGTTGACCAAACATTTCGTACCTTGCACTGCTCTCGAGCACTGGACGCCACGATGCTTTTAGTGGCGGAAAACTCTCATCGAACTTTGTGTACAAATCAATTGCTGAACTGCGCAGTTGCGCGCGCTCACTCGGAGACAATTGCTCAATGAACGGCCCAGCGCTTGCCATGTCATCATCGGCAAGTTGATTGAGTGCGATGTCGACAATGTCTGCGGGAACTACAGCGCCTTGCCAATTGAGACCCAACTCGACTGCTTTATGCATCACTGTGCCCTTGACATTGTTGACAGTCCATGCAAAGTCGGTAAGACCGGCCATGTGGTGTGCTTCGCAACCGTGCACCGTCGTGAGTTTGTGTTTGCTGACCCAAAGCGCGCGTTGCGGATCAAGTTTTTCTGCGATGTCGGCGAGCCCGTTATGTAATTGAGTGCGAATGCCCTCGACCACCTCGCGAGAAATAGGTGTCCACTCTGGCTGCTTCGCGAGTGAATCCAAGACATGTTGTTGCATTGGATTGAGGGAACGGCGAAGCGGCTGCGGAAGCGTCATAACTGAATGTGTAGTTGAACTTTGCATGTCGGATCACTGTGTCACAGGGGTGTGTCACGATGCCGATATGCAAGCAGCAACTACCGACCAATTCTCAAACAACTCGGGGTCTTTGACAATGCAATTTGCTGCTGTAGCGCGTTTATTGAATGCCGAATCTCAGCGCTTTGGACTCGATGCACCTAGCTTTCGCAGCCCGCCCCGAGTGGTTGGCGTAGATCGCACAGTGCGCCGGCGCGAACACGGCGGGGTAGTTGCTGTGGCACTTCGCGACCGGCCGTTTGTTGCAGTGCTTGGCGACATGATTGAAGGTGTCATCGTGGTCAATCGCCTTGTCGCTCCAGTTGCCGACCAAGTACGCACAGCCCTGTGGGCCATTCTTTCAATACGCGGTTTTATCTCTACCGATTTCACAACTGATGCCAGTGCCACCATGCGGTCGGATCAGACCCAAACGCGCGTAGCCTAAAACGGCTAGCCCAGGTGGCGGAATGGTAGACGCGGGGGGCTTAAACCCCCCTGGCACGAAAGTGCTGTATCGGTTCGAGTCCGAT
>JBIKZO010000112.1:0-4882 GCA_044354675.1 Ilumatobacteraceae bacterium
CGATCGCCGATGTGGGCGAGTTGCTCTGAACGACCAACAAAGTTCCAGCGCTTTGCAAATATCTCTTCCATTTCGTGAGCAAAAATCGCTGGTGATACATATTCATCACGCGTGAAGCTTTGGCGCAAGCCCTGAATGTTGTTGCTGATGCTGACGCTATTGATTGACATATTGACTACTGCTTTCATGTTTGTTGGTTTGCACAATTACCAGTTGAGGCCGACAGGAACGTCTTCGTAATCGACAGTCCAGAGGCGGCCTCCATTGAGATCTGATGCGTCGTAGCAGCGATAGCCAAGCAGTTGCTGTTGTTGCTTCGTAAATGTTTTGGCACGATCTTCGGTGACGCCGAGACAGCCGGCTTCTTCCGGAGTCAGCCATCCGAGCACATATGAAAGATGCATTCCGAACCGGGGTTCGTTTTCGGTCTTGTTTGCGCCAGCACTGTGCAGCGTCTTTCCTAGGTAGATCATTCCACTGCCGGCTGGCATTGCGGCTTGAGTGATTTCGTCATCTGTGGCTTGACGTGAATAATCGCTCCACAAGTGGCTGCCTGGTGCAACTCGCGTAGCGCCATTTTCGGTTGTGAAATCAGACAGCGCAAACATGCAGCTGATCTGGCACGGTGGCGCGGTTGGTGAGCACATTGCTGGCCAGTCATCAGAATCGCGGTGCATATATTGCGGAGCACCGCCAGGCATGACGATCATCATCTGGCCGGTGTTCATCCAGTATGACGCACAAGAAGGCTTGAGCAGTTCGTCGGCCACGCCGGTCAAGATTGGGTGCACTAATACTTCGTCGGCGAATGTTTGCGAGCGTTGGGCAAGACGCGTGAAGCGCTTGGTCTGCTGGCCCCAAAAATAGTTGACGTTTTCGTTATCTGATTTTGGGCCTACTTGAGATGTCTCGCTCTGTGGGGCGAGCTCTTTAAGTAAATTGGCAACGACCTGAGGGGAGAGCATGTTGTGCACGATCACTCCGCCGTCTTGGGCGAGCACTGCGAGGATTTCGGTGAGCGAATTGCGCTTGGTATCAAGTTCTTGCAACACCAGAGACTGCACCGTATTCATGTATCAATTCTACCATTGTGATGTAATACTCAATTCACTGTGATGAACGAAATAACAATCGATTTGCAAGTGAATCAAGGCCAATGTTCGTGGGCACAATTGACTGAAATTGCACATATTGCTGAAACAAATAGTTATACAACATTGTGGGTTGCGGATCATTTATCTGGCGAGGTGATGAATGCCCCGTCGATGCCAGAGTGCTTCACTTTGCTTGGCGCATTGGCTGCAATCACTTCAACAATCAACATTGGGCCACTTGTTGCCAATGTCGGTAACAGACACCCAGGTGTATTGGCCAATGCTGCAGCAACAGTGCAAAATATTTCTGGTGGGCGATTAGTGCTTGGTCTCGGTGCGGGTGCATCGCCAACAAGCACATTTGCTGCAGAGCAACTGGCTCTCGGAATCACGCTTCCGGCGACCATGAGCGAGCGTCATGCGAAGCTTGAGCACACGCTTGATGTGTTGGACGAGATATGGTCGCCGACGCGAGATCAAAAATTTGCGACATTTGAGATGCCTTGCAAGTTGCCACCAAGAATTCTCGGAGTAAATAGCACGGCACTTGCAAATATTGCAGGCATGCGGACGCATGGCATCAACATTCGGGCAAGTCATCCGCAGCGCGCCGAGATTTTGAGAGTCGCGCAAGATGCGGCAGCAATGAAGGGCAAAACAAATTTTGTTGTGTCGGTGTGGGATTGGTTTGACGAAGCGTTGTTAGATCCGACTTCCGCTGTTTGCAAAGAACTGGCAAGCGAAGGTGTGAACAAAATTATTTTGTTGATGCGTGGCGTGCCCGACGCAAAACGTCTTGCTATAAAACGCTAGCTATAAAACAATATTTACAAGTCGTTTTGGCACGACGATGATCTTGCTCGGTGTTGCACCAGCGAGCATCTGCACCACTTTTTCATCGGCCAGGGCAAGTGCGCGCAATTCGTCATCTGAAACATCGGCCGCAACCGACAACTTGGAGCGCATTTTGCCGTTGACTTGAACCGGGATCTCGATGGTGTCGTGCACAAGCATTTGCGGATCGGCTTTTGGAAACGGCATGTACGTCAGTGACTCGGTGCGGCCAAGTCGTTGCCAGATCTCTTCGGCCATGTGAGGACACAATGGTGAAAGCATTTGAGTCATCTGCACTGCAACTTCGCGTGGCGTAGAGCCGGTCTCGTTGACATAGATAGTCAGCGCGTTGTTAAGTTCAATCAACTTGGAAATGGCGGTATTGAATCGCAGGTGCTCAAGGTCAATACCAACGCCGTGAATTGCTTTGTGCAGCTCACGCTGCAATGCAAGTGGTGCCGCGTCATCGCTCACATGCAACTCGCCGGTGTCCTCATCGACCATGTTGCGCCATACGCGCTGCAAGAAGCGTTGCATGCCCACAACATCGCGGGTATTCCAAGGGCGGCTTGCTTCGAGTGGTCCAGTTGACATCTCGTAGAGCCTGAAAGTGTCTGCACCAAACTCGTCGTACATTTCGTCTGGCGTAACAATGTTTTTGAGACTCTTGCCCATCTTGCCGTATTCGCGCTTTACCTTCTCGCCATTCCATTCGTATCCGCCGGCAACTTCGGTGACTTCGGTGGCGGGCACGGTCTGTCCGCGCTCATCGCGGTAGGCGTATGCCTGAATGTAACCCTGATTGAACAAACGATGGAATGGCTCAAGGCTCGACACATGACCAAGATCAAACAACACTTTGTGCCAAAAGCGGCTGTAGAGCAAGTGCAACACGGCGTGCTCGACACCACCTACATAGAGGTCGACGCCGCCAGTGTGGCCGTCATGTTTTGGTCCCATCCAATATTTTTCAACCTCTTTATCAATGAATGCTTCAGAGTTTGTGGGGTCGAGGTAACGCAACTCGTACCAACACGAGCCAGCCCATTGCGGCATGACGTTGACTTCGCGTCGGTATTGGCGCGGTCCGTCACCCAAATCGAGAGTGACGTTGACCCATTCACCCACACGGGCGAGTGGAGGGATTGGGTCCGATGTTTGATCGTTTGGATCGAGTGTCTGCGGTTTGAAGTCGGCGAGTTCGGGAAGTTTGATTGGCAACAAATGTGTGGGAACTGCAATCGGTTGGTCATCTTCGTCGTACACAATTGGAAACGGCTCGCCCCAATAGCGCTGGCGTGAAAATAGCCAGTCTCGTAAGCGGTAGGTGACCGCACTCGCGCCAACTTTGTTCGCCTCGAGCCAAGTATTCGCCAACAGTGTTGCTTCTTCGATCGTGCGCTTGCCATTGAGGGTCAACGAATCATTTTTGGAGTTGACATAGGTACCCTCGCCGACAAATGCCTGCGGCCAGGTGCTGCAGTCATCTGAAATTGCAATATCGCGGGATGTGAACCATTCATCGGTCGGCATCTGCGTTGCAACAATTGGCAAGTCGTACTTGCGGGCAAAATCAAAGTCGCGCTGGTCGCCAGAAGGCACTGCCATGATGGCTCCAGTGCCGTAGCCCATCAACACATAGTCGGCAATCCACACAGGAATCTGTGCACCATTGATTGGGTTGGTGGCAAAAGAGCCAGTGAACGCACCAGTCTTGACACGCGTTTCGTCTCGACGGTCTTCATCTTGCATCGCAGCAGTGGCTGCCCGGTATGCGCTTACAGAACTTTTGTGATCTGGCGTGGTGAGCGAATCGACCATCGGATGCTCTGGTGACAGCACCATAAATGTTGCGCCAAACAATGTGTCAGGACGCGTGGTAAAAATCTCGATAGATCCAGAAGTAGATGCAAAGTGAACCTTTGCTCCAACACTGCGACCAATCCAATTGCGTTGCATCAACTTGATTGGTTCTGGCCAGTCAAGACGATCAAGATCTTCAAGCAATCGATCGGCATACTTGGTAATCCGCATTGTCCACTGACGCATGTTGCGTTTAAACACGGGGTAGTTGCCGATGTCGCTGCGACCTTCTGCAGTTACTTCTTCGTTTGCAAGGATCGTGCCGAGCCCCGGACACCAATTGACTGGTGCGTCCGACAAATAGACGAGCCTGTATTGACTGATCAATTCTTGTTGTGCAACTTTGCTGAGCTCTGACCACGCAACCGAACCCGTTGCGCGCTTGCCACTTTCAAATTCGGCCACCAGTTCGGTGATTGGTCTGGCGCGCTGTGCGGTTTCGTCATACCACGAATTAAAAATCTGCAAAAAGATCCATTGTGTCCATTTGTAAAACTCTTCATCGGTGGTGGAGACACTGCGTCGTGCATCATGACCAAGGCCGAGGCGTCGCAATTGACGACGCATGTTTGCGATGTTTGATTCGGTGTTGATGCGCGGGTGAATGCCGGTAACGATGGCGTGTTGTTCTGCTGGCAATCCAAAACTGTCATAGCCGAGCGCGTGTAAGACATTAAATCCGTCCATGCGTTTGTAGCGCGCAAAAACATCGGTGGCGATGTAACCAAGTGGGTGACCAACGTGCAGGCCGGCACCCGATGGGTATGGAAACATGTCGAGAACAAACAATTTGTCTCGGCCTGCAACCTTGTCAGGTTGGGCTAGGGGACCGGCCGGGTTAGGGGCTTCAAAAGTGCCCTCGCGCTCCCAGATGTCTTGCCACTTGGTCTCAACCTGTGTTGCCAGTGCCGCGGTGTAACGAAATACGGGCGTTTTGGTGGTTGGGTCATTACCCGTAATCGCACCATTGGCGGATCGAGGCTCGTTTTGGGCTGGGGGTTTTGCAGACATCGCCTCCGTATCGTAGATGAGCGAAGCATGGTTTCAATGGAGAGGCAAAAGGCAGGATCGCGATGACAAGACGAGAACGT
>JBIKZO010000028.1:0-15678 GCA_044354675.1 Ilumatobacteraceae bacterium
GGAGTCGCATCAATGAGTCGACGTGGTACGGACCCTTAAAGAGCAGGCCGAAGTCGCCTTGAAATTCGCCGTGATCAGTGGTGTACAACACGTCGAGATCGTTGCCCCAACCACGTGATTCGATCGCGCCCATTACTTTTGCGATGGCTTCGTCGATCAGTTCGTTTTCAACATGCGTATACGCATTTACTTCACGTACCTGGTCTTGTGTGAGTGTTGCTGGCACCCAACGAGCTGGTGCTTCGTAGTTCGAGACAAATGTGCCGTCGTACCAACCCCGCCAGTGTCGCAGTTTGTCATCGAGAACGGCTTCGCGGGTTGTTGAATTTGCAATGTAGTTTTCTGGAAGATCAAGATCTTGCCAACGAACGCGGTGCATCTCCGATGCTGGTGGATCCCATGGGTGGTGTGGATCAGGAAAACTCATCCAACAAAACCAGTCGCGGTCTGCTGGCAGCGACTCGAGCCATGCAATTGTGCGTTGAGCAACCCATTCGGTGTGATACCACTCGGTGGGGATTGGGTTGACGTGCACTTGTGGCGCTTTAGTGTCGCCACCGCCCTCAGCATTGACCTGTAGTTCATTGTCAAGAACGCGGTAGTAATTCATTACGGCTTCTGGGTGGTTGTCGCGAATCCATTGTGAGTAGTGCAGTGCACCTGCAGCGCCATGGGTTGCGAGTTCCATGTGGTCAAAACCACGGTGCGGATCATTTGGGTTTTCGTTCGTCGAGCGATGTGCGCCCATGCGGTTTTCGGTGAAGCGCAAAAACGGATCGAGCAATGGCTCGAAGTGTGCCTTGCCAATCAATGCGGTTGCATAACCGGTTGCTCGCAAGTCTGCTGCAATACTCGGCGCATCTTCTGGCAGCGGCACACCGTTCATCCATACGCCGTGAGTAGCAACGTGTTGGCCGGTGAGCATGGTGCTGCGCGATGGCATGCACACCACATTTTGTGGATGCGCACGATCAAACGTGATGCCGTGCTTGCTCAAGGCATCAATCGTTGGCGTGCGAGCAATCATTCCTCCGTTGCAACCAAGCGCGTCATAGCGCTGCTGGTCGGTGGTGATAAAAAGAATCTTGCGGCCCATTTATTTCCGATCAAACATTTCTTTGACTTTGGCTATGCCCACGCCCGCTGCACCACCGATTGGAAGCGCCAACACTTCTGGGTCCATGTCGGTCGAATACATCAGGAGGCATCGATTGGGTCCATCAGGAATCACGTCAACTGTTCCGAGATGAAACGTGATCAGTGGGTTGTTGACAATTTTGTATTGAAAGCGACGCAAATCGTGGTCGAGGGTAATGATGTCTTCTTCAAACGTGATGCCGGCTGCAAGCGAGATCCAACGTTTGTTTCCCTCTACTCGGCACGAAGTAATTGGAAACCACTCATGTAGTCGTTCCGGTGCACCAACAAAAGCCCACACCGTGTCGGCATCGCATTCGATAAAGCCAAAGCGGCGCACGGTTCCCATAGTCCAAATCTAATCTTTTCGCACTCAAACTGCACAAAGCCAACGAGTTATTGGTGAGGTATCTGCCAGTCAATTAGGTCTGAGCCGTTTGCTCGAAGCGCTTGATTGATTTGAGAAAATGGTTTGGAGCCGATGAAACCATTGTGTGCCGACAACGGGCTTGGATGAGCCGACTCGATGATTGTGTGTTGTGGTTGTGTGATCAACGTTTTTTTGTTGCGCGCAAAAGCACCCCACAACACAAACACGATCGGCGATTGACTTGCTCCGAGTGTGCGCACCACGGCATCAGTAAAAACTTCCCAACCATGACCTTGGTGTGTGCCGGCACTATCTTGTCGCACAGTGAGTGTTGCATTGAGTAGCAAAACGCCTTGACGAGCCCACGAAGTCAAATCGCCACTTGACGCAGGCTCGATCCCACAATCTGCGTGTAATTCTTTGTAAATATTGCGCAGCGATGGCGGAATTTTGACGCCGCTCGCTACTGAGAAACACAAACCATTTGCTTGGCCTTGCGAGTGATACGGGTCTTGCCCAAGGATTACAACTCGCACATCAAGCGGTGCAGTGAGTGCGAACGCTCGAAACGTTGCGCCTAAAGGTGGGTAGACGTTTGCGACTTGTCGTTCGGTAGCAACAAAATCTTGCAAATTTGACCAATATGGGGTCGTAGTTTCGTGGGCGAGTAGGTCGTGCCACAACGGTGGTAATTGATCGGACATGGTTCGTTGATCTCGAGTCATCCGCCGAATGCTCGATAGACACGTTCTGCTGGTCCGACTCCAAAGCGTTTGTTCCATTCACTTGCGAGCGAAAGAGCAACGACGTAAAACGCCAGCGACAACACAAGTGCGGTGTCGAGCCCAGTATCACCCACCCAATGCAACTGATGGACGAGCAAATTGAAAAATACGACATGCAACAAATACACCGAGAGCGTCATGCGTCCGGCTCGTGCAAGCAACTGTGTCAGAGCAAGATGCGGTGCGCGCTCGACAACAAATGAAACGAGACAGAGTGCAACAACGGCAGTTGCAAGAGTGCCGAGCGAAAATAAGACACCACGATCGAGTGGCTGAGTCGACAACAACTTTGCGAGGACGAAGTCACGATTGACAATCTGCGAAGACGGTGCAAAGAGAAAATTTGCAGCGTGCGTGGCGAGCATGAGGAGGATCGATGCGAACATGAGTCGTAGGCGAATTTTGGCTAATTGATGGATAGAGCGTCCGAGCATGATGCCAGCGACGAAAAATGCGATCCATGGAAACACGGGGTGGGTGTAGTCAACAAATGTGCGGATGAGCAGATTGCGTGGCGAATTAGGTGAGGGTGAGAGCCAGCGAGTGTTGTTACCATCGAGCAACTGGTTTGCTCGCCACCATGCAAGGCCTGCTGCAATGAGGATGCTTGCTCCACCAAGCGCGATCAGTCGTTTTGTTGACCACGCAAACACAGCCGAAGCGATAATGAAATATGCGCCGTAATAAAAGAGAATCGTGCCAGGCCAGATCCATTGCACGAAGTAACCCAAGATGTATAGCAATGTTCCACGACGCAGTAAAACAACGCGAGCATGATGAATATCGGAACGGTTGTTTGACTCTCTCGCGCGTTGCGTAAACAAACTCACACCGATGCCGGCGATCAAGACAAACGTTGCAGCGAATCGCGTCGTCAGTGGCCCTGTGAGCGGATTAAATAAACGCTCCCACACCGATGGGTGAGTGGGGTACATCGACTGAGCGCCGTTGAGATAGGCGTGAAAATTCATAGCAACAACACCAAACAACGCAATGGCTCGAGCAACATCGAGACTTTCGATCCGCGATGACGAATTCACGAAAGCGATTTATTTCCAGGCGATGGTGTCGACGAATACTCGCGTGAGTGGTTGCTGCACATCAACAATGTCGTTGACTGTTGGGCACGTTGCACCATCTTGTACAAACAAAATCGTTGAGTGCATGTGCGGCGGCTCAAGCATCGTGAGGCGTTGCTTTGCAAAATGAAATGGGCTGAGATCGCCAGCATTTGCAACAACACCGTGGCTTGACCCACAACCAACTACAACAAGTGATCCACTGCCACTAATTGGAGTGTTGCGATAGCCGGCTGTTCCGCCATTGACTCGGCTTACATCCAACACGTCGGCGCCGAGTGCGAGCATCGACTTGTCTCCAAGCCACAAAAATGTGCCAGAGCGGGCGATGATCTTTCGTTGTTGATTTGCTACGCGCAATGCATTCAGTGAATCGGTATCGACGTGGCTGACATACATCGGCAAATTGTTCGGTACGACGCTCAGCCATTGTGCGATCTCTTGCATGTGATCAGCAGCCGTGCCATCGAGTGGTGGGTGCACCGACCAACCATGCTGCTCAAAGCCAGCAGCGTTCACAGCACTCACGACCGATGCGATGTCGGCGGCAGCAACACCAAAACGTTGCACACTCGACCGGAGTTTGACGATCACACGGCCAGTCCAACCATGCGACACAAGCGTGTTGACATGTTGCACCGAGCCGACAACGAGCACTGCATTGCGCGGCAACGAAGTGGGCAACTCATTACCAACAGGCGTGAGCACGATTGGCGTGTGCGATGCAGGAATGTCGTGGGCCTCAAAGACTGTGCCCACCGCAATTTCGGAGGCAAATTGTGTTGCCTGTTCAATCAAGAGTGGTCGGCCAAAGCCATAACCGTTGCCTTTGACTACTGGCACAAGGAGTTGGTTGTTCCCAAGTAGTGCGGCCTGGGTGTGCACATGGCCGAGCCAGGCTTGGCGGTTGACTGTCAGACGCAAAGTCATGTGTCATCACGGTATCTGAAGGGTTTGAGTGAGCCATTTAAACCCGACTTGTTAAGTCAACAATCACCCTTTAGGCTGATTTCATGTCCAAATTGTTCAGTTTCCCCAATCCCGTCAACGAAACGTCGGCTCGCATTGTTGCTGGTGGTGCTGTTGTCATGGGAACACTATTTGCCGTAACCGGCAGTGGTTGGGTCTTGGCTGTGTTGACCTATGGCTTTATTGCGCGAGTGCTCACCGGCCCAACATTGAGCCCGCTCGGTCGACTCTCGACACAAGTGCTCACACCTTTGCTCACACCATTGATGAAAAGTGAACATCGCATGGTGCCTGGTCCACCAAAAAGATTTGCCCAAGGTGTTGGCGCAACATTCGGCATTGTTGCAAGCGGACTGTTCCTTAGTGGAGCAGTAACCGAAGCGCGCTTTGTTATCGCGGCGCTCGTTGGTGCTGCATTTCTTGAATCAGCATTTGCGGTGTGCCTTGGCTGCATCATGTTTGGATGGCTGATGAAGGCTGGAGTAATTCCTGAAGAAGTTTGTGAAGAGTGCAATAACTTCAGTTTGCGTTCTTCGGCCACGACGTCAAGTCAGGCTTAAGCGCGTCGAAGTTTTGTTCTTGGACAACGCCTTTCCACACACCAACTCCGTACGCGGCATCGTCAAGCACGCGCAACGCAGTAAACCGAATTGGATCCAGTTTTGGTCGACCTTTCCACCATTCGTACATTGATGGAACTACTGCAGCGGTAATCAACACCCAGCGCATTCGTTTTGAAAACAGTGCAAGCACAACTGCAATTGGCCACCACACTCGCGTAATCGCTGAAGCAATCGTGCGACCAGCATGCAAGTTGCCAAGTCCAGCCAAGCGCGCAGACTCTTCAACGGCGTTGGGGACATCACGCAATTTGCGAGCAAGTGCCGCAATAGTTCCTGCACCAACTAGTGCACCAAAGATTGGGTAACCGAGTGCAATCAGCGCCCACATGCCAGCCGAGTATCCGCTGACTCGCACAGGTGCGAGCGCACCATTGTGTCTTTGGGCAAGAGCGGCGGCCGATGTGCCGTAGCCAATTCGCTGTGCAACAAAATCACTGACAGTTGATCGTGGCAAGTGAGTGCACACTGCGGTTGGCTGGTAACGACAACGCCAGCCCGCAGCGTCGAGGCGCCACAGTGCGTCTACGTCTTCGCCAACTTGCAATGTTTCGTCGAAGCCATTGATTTGACGCATTGCTTCGGTGCGACAGAGCCACATCGCCGACGGTGTGTAACTGATGCGCGTGCCTTTTCGAATACGACCCTCAAGCGGGCCAAGGTCGAGCGGTGATCGCACCGCTTCATAGGCAGCTATCGCACCTTCGGTGGTCGCACTCACAATGCGCGGCGCAACAAGACCAACGCGCTCGTCGGAAAAGAATGAAAGAAGCTCAATTAATGCGTTGTTTTCAAGTGTTACGTCTACATCGATAAACGCAACAAATGGCGTGGTCACAAACTGCAATCCGTGGTTACGTGCAGCGCCTGGCCCCTTGTTTTGGTCGAGTGAAACAACTCGTGCACCTGCAATGTCGGCGATTGCGTTTGGTGATGCATCGTTTACAACAATGATGGTGGCTGCAGTTGTGGAGAGCTTGGTCAGTTTGTCAACAAGAGTGTTGAGCAAGCGCGCGTCTTTGGCATTACGCACATGTGCAGGAATCACGATGCTGACATCGGCCAACGTGAAAGGTTGCTCGCTGCCAACGATGTGTGTTGGATGAATCGCGCCGGCATCGAGCAGGCGGTTGGTGAGCGTTTCGTGACCTGCGGGAAGCGGTAATCCGATCTCGAGCAACTCGGCTACGCGACGACCCTCTTCGCTCAACGTAAACATTTTGAGCGGAGAACCTGCGAACACCATGAGACCACGCACAGGACGACGCCACGATGGATCAACAATGAAGTGTGGCTGATTGATGAGGTCGGTCATGGTTACGGCTATTAGTTCGTTAGTTCATGTGTTCGTTAATAAAGGTAACGAGATCGTGAGTCAATTGCGAGAGCAAGTTGTGACCGTGTTTGGAAGTTGCGGAAGTCGGGTCACCTAACACGCCGTTCGGCGTAACTGCTCGGACTCCGCCGCTGCGCAGCTGTGCAGAAATCTCGCCGATTGGTTTGGTTGATCCAACCTCGGCCTTTGCCATATCAACCTGCTCAGGGTTTATGGCAAGCATCATCGAAGTCTCGCTTGCACCAGCATGAGCGTCGCCATTCTCAATTCGCGGCCACCACGCAGCAACATTGCGTTGTTCGCCAGTCAGCGTGCGAACCGCGGCAGCGACGGCATCTGCATTGCCACCGTGACCATTTACAAATACCACGCCATTGCACCAATCGGCTGATCGAACGATCTCAACCAACACTTGCGTAAGAGCTTCGGTTCCGATCGAAAGTGTGCCAGGAAAGCCAGCATGTTCGCCACTTGCAGAAATAGTCAGACTCGGAGCAATCAGAATGCGGTTGTCTTGTTGTGCTGCTTGTGCGCACAAGTACTGAGCAATTTGAGTGTCGGTGTCAAGCGGCAGGTGCGGGCCATGTTGTTCGCATGATCCGAGTGGCAATAACAAAATGGTCGATTGACGACTCGCGACTTGCGACCAAGTGTTGGTTGCGATGTTGTTGGCCACGCCAAAGACTAAGCGCGAAGACGTTTGCGCACAAAGCGCACTACTTCAATCAGTATGGTTGCGCTTAATGCGCCACTGAATGCAACCAGAAATGCTTTGGTGTGGTCTTCTTGAAAAGTTTTGCCACCGATATAACCAAGCAGCGATGCATAGAGCGCCCAGATAGATGCAGCAGCAACGATCCATCCAACAAACCAGCGATGATCGCGACGTGTGATGCCACAAGTGAGAGTCAAAAGGGTGCGACCACCGGGTATGAATCTTGCCGTAATGAGTAGCAATCCGCCACGTTGTTCAATCTGGTGAATTACCTTTTCTAATCGCTGTTGGCTTTTCTCGTTGCGTGTATATCGCTTGAGAATTCGTTCGCTTGCTTGGCGGCCAATCAGGTACGACATGTTGTCGCCAATGAAGGCTCCTGCTGCGGCCACCAGTATCACGATCGCTATTGACAATTCTCCAGTACCCGCGCTAACGCCACCAACTATGACGAGTGTTTCACTTGGCACGATTGGTATCACTGAGTCGGCAACTGCGATCGTGAAGATGATCAAGTAAAACCACGGCGATGAAGAAAAGTGCTCAAGCCATACAAAAAAGTCGTTGAGCAGGTTCATTGCATTTCTGCGAAAACGTTAAGCGTTTTCCTCGTGAGACTTCAGGCGGCGAATATTTGGAAGGTGTCGGATAATGATCATGCCAACCAACCCAAGTGCTGCAGCCAACTCCCACATGTTGTCGTTGCGCCAGATAGCGACGTACACCGGAACAGCAATTGTGATGACGAGCGATGCGACCGAAGACTTACCCGTTGTCTTACGCAGTACGAACCACGATGAGCACAAGATCAAACTCATGACGGGGTACAGCACGTACATCACACCGCCGCCGGTGGCGACGCCTTTGCCACCAACAAACTTGCGTGTTATAGGAAATGTGTGGCCAATTACTGCGGCGTAACCGCAGGCATACGCAAGATACGAGACGCGAAGTGGATCTGGTTGTGTGTTCATCACAAACCAGGCAATTGCAACCGACGCAGAACCTTTGAGTACGTCGGCAAGGAACACAACAAACCCGTACTTCCAGCCGAGCAAGCGCACGACATTGGATGTTCCTGGATTACCAGAACCCGCTGCAGTTACATCGACACCGCCGCGCTTGGCAACAATGAGCGCACTTGGAAACGTGCCAAGAAAATACGAAACAATGATGGCACCGATAATCAGCAGTGGATTGACGTCGTTCATACCCGTTCCATTCGTTGCACTGCTTCTTTAGATGAAGCGAGTCGTGGAGTATTGATCTTTACAGGTCTTGAGTGGTCCATTGACGGCTTGGGTATGAGGTTGATAGATGCTGCCTTGACAAGTTCTTCTCCGTGGCCAGTGACGCACTCTGGATCTGGTCCATCTAGTGGTATACCGGTAAAGAACTTGGCGGCCATGCATCCACCCTGGCAAGCGTCGTAGCTACCACAAGCCGAACATGCGCCTTCAGACTCCGGCTCGCGTAGCGACAGAAAGAGATCGCTTTCTTTCCACACCTTGGTGAAGCCGCCATCGCTCAATAGTGATCCGGCTTTAAATTGATCATGAATAACGAACGGGCACGCGTACACATCGCCGATCGGGTCGATCAGACACACCACACGACCAGCACCGCACAGGTTGAGACCCGGAAGTGACTCGCCAAATGCATTTAGGTGGAAGAACGAATCACCTGTGAGCACATTTTCGCCATGCTTCATTAGCCAGTCGTAAATCTGGCGCTGTTGTTGTTGCGTTGGGTGCAACTCGTCCCACGTGTCGGCACCTCTGCCAGATGGTCGTAGGCGAGTAATGCGCAATTGTGCGCCATAGGAATCGGCAAGCGCTTTGAATTCGTCGAGTTGATCAACGTTGTGGCGTGTCACAACAACAGAAATTTTGAATTGTCCAAAGTTGGCATCGCGCAAATGGTTCATTGCTGCAATTGCGGTTGCGTACGAACCCTTGCCGCGTACCGCATCGTTGGTGACAGCGTCCACGCCGTCGAGACTGATTTGGATGTCAAGATAATTCATCGCAGCCAATCGCCGTGCATTTTCTGCTGTGATGTATGTGCCGTTCGTTGAAAACTTGACGCCAATGTCGTTGGCTTCCGCATGTTCGAGAATCTCAAAAAAATCTTTGCGAATCATCGGCTCGCCACCACCGATGTTGATGTAGAACACTTGCAAGTCGCGCAATTCGTCGAGCACGGCTTTTGCTTGATCGGTTGAAAGTTCGCGTGGGTCTCTGGTGCCGCTGCTTGACAAACAGTGCACGCACTGCAGATTGCAGGCGTAGGTGATTTCCCATGTCAAGCAAATTGGTGCATCAAGGCCAGCCTTGAGTTGTGTTGCGAGTGTTTTACCTGACACGAATGATGTCCGATGCTGCGAGTGAGTCGATGGCCTCTACAAAACTTGGCCACCGCGATGGCTGAATGTCGTGTGCACCGAGTGCATCTTGCAGCGTTGCATAGTCGGCGACGTCGCGCACCACAGCAACCACGTCTGGGTGCTTTAAGAAAACAAGCTTGCGGTTGCCATAGTGATAGGCGAGTGCGCCAAAAGATTCAGGGCGCAGTGCAACTTGCGGGTTGAGTTCGCATGCTGTTTCCAGCGTGATTGACATGATGTGAAGGACGAACTAGCAGTGCTTAGTAGACGCCGCACATGCCGTCAATCGAAATTTCTTCGACAAGCAGCTCGGTTACATCTTGGTGGACAGTCTGTTTGACCGAATCCGTATCTTGCGCGTTTTCGCTTATTTGGGCTGTAGTTGTGGGTTCCATTACCTGCCAACAATACTCAAATGGCCCCTCTCGGGCTAGCGTCAGCGTAGGAAGTCCGGCCAAAAGAGCCACATGTAAAGACCAATCAAAGGGGGACATCGTGAAGACAAAAGCAGCAGTGTTGTGGGAAGTAAATGCTCCATGGAGCGTCGAGGAAATTGAACTTGATGCACCAGGCCCAAATGAAGTGTTGGTCAAGATGGCCGCATCCGGTCTTTGTCACTCAGACGAACACGTAGTCACTGGCGATCTGCCGTTTGAACTGCCAATGGTTGGTGGACACGAAGGTGCTGGTGTTGTGCAACAAGTTGGTGCGAACGTAAGTTGGCTTGCACCTGGCGATCATGTCGTTTTCGGTTTCATTCCATCGTGTGGTCGTTGCGTGAGTTGCTCGACTGGTCATCAAAACCTGTGTGATCTTGGTGCTTACTTGGGTTCTGGCAAGCAGATCAGCGATCAGACTTCTCGACATCATGCTGGTGGAAAAGACTTAGGCGTGATGTGTCTACTCGGAACCTTTGCGCAACACACCGTGGTGCATGAAGCAAGTTGCATCAAGATCGAAAAAGATGTGCCGCTTGATCGCGCATGCTTGCTCGGCTGTGGTGTTGTCACTGGTTGGGGCTCGAGTGTCTATGCCGCCGAAGTAAAACCTGGTGACACTGTGGTTGTGGTCGGTGTTGGTGGCATTGGTGCCAACGCAATTCAGGGCGCACGCATTGCTGGTGCAAAACGAATTATTGCAATCGACCCAATTGAGTTCAAGCGCGAAAAAGCAATGGAGTTTGGCGCAACACACACAGCCAACTCAATGTCGGAAGCAGTCCCACTGTTGCAAGAACTCACGCGTGGAGCAATGGCCAACAAAGTTGTCATGACAATGGGCATTGGTAGTGGCGCAGTGATTCACGAGGCAATGGCACTCACTGCAAAGGGCGGTCGCGTTGTTGTTACCAACATTCACCCCGCAATGGAGTTTGGTGCATCGATCAGTTTGCTTGACATGACATTGATGGAGAAGCAACTTGTTGGTTCACTCTTTGGATCAGGTAACCCTCGCTCCGATATTCCAAAGCTGCTCGATCTCTACCGCGAAGGCCAACTGGATCTTGATGGTCTCGTCACTCGCACATACTCATTGAGCGACATCAACGAGGGTTACCGAGCGATGCGTGACGGAGAAAACATCCGTGGCGTCATCAAATATGACTGATCAGCAAACATCTAGCCAGATCATTAGCGCAGTCGGCAACAATGTTGTCGGGCGCCAACGTGAAATTGAGTTGGTAGTCGCAGCGCTTGTTGCTGGTCGACACATGTTGCTTGAAGGGCCTCCTGGCACGGGCAAGAGCACGTTATTGCGTGCGGTTGCTCACAGCCTGTCGGTTGGGTTTTCTTTCGTTGAAGGAAACGCCGAACTCACACCGGCACGATTGATTGGCCACTTTGATCCAGCACGTGTCTTGACCGACGGCTACGCACCCGACGTCTTTGTTGATGGCCCACTTGTAACAGCATTACGTGAAGGTTCATTGTTGTATGTAGAAGAGATCAACCGAATTCCGGAAGAGACGCTCAATGTGTTGATCACGGTGATGAGCGAAGGTGAAATAAGTGTGCCGCGACTGGGCAAAGTGGTTGGCACCGATGGATTTCGACTGGTTGCAGCAATGAACCCGTTTGATGCCGTTGGTACAGCCCGCATTTCAAGCGCTGTGTATGACAGAGTGTGTCGTGTTGCAATGACATATCAGTCTTCGCAAGACGAATGTGCAATTGTCGATCGCAATCTCAAGGCGAATAACCAGAAAAATAACGGTGGTGTGCAACCAGATGCTGATTGGGTCGCCAAGGTTGTTGAAATTGTGCGTCGCACACGCAATCATCCCGATTTGCGAGTTGGGTCATCGGTTCGTGGTGCGATTGATACCGCGTTGGTCGCAGCGAGTTTGGCCGAGGTGCGGTCTTCAAAGAATATTTCAGCCTCGATTGGGCTCGATAGTGCATTAGTTGCCATCAGTGGCAGAGTGCGTATTCGAGAAGGAAGTGTGCGCAATGCAGAAGAAGTCGTTGCCGAGATTTGGAATGACGTTTTTGGCACGAAGGCCGGAGACGAGTCAGCGGGAAAAGCTGGCGCCCCGACTGGGGCCACGACCTCGAACTAGCAAATCCGGCAGTTAAAGAGGGCGCGCTCGCCGAGCAAGCAGAGAGTCAAGCAAATAAGAAAACTGTTTCGCGAAGTGACTTGGCGCGACATGATCGATTTGAACAAATTTCTCCAGAAGTTGGCGAGCTCGATGAAGCCGCGGTAGACGAAGCTCTGAACGAATCTCCTGACGAAATACTCGGCATGCTTGCAGACTTGACCGCAGCAACCGACCCAAAGTTGCGTGAACTTGCTCGCCGACTTGCAGGGCGAGTGATGCTTGAAATTGCGCGCACTGGCAAGCCACGTCCGCGCGGTATTGGCAAGATGACTTTGGTGAACTACCAGCCAGATGCAGGTGATATTGACATTGACTCGAGCCTTGATGGATTAAACGAAATACGAGTGCATGGCGCAGTCGATGTCGATGCGCTCAAAGTGCGGGGCTGGACAAAACCAGGAACAGCATTCAGTTTGGTGGTAGACCGCAGTGGCTCGATGGGCGGTAAGCCACTTGCTAATTCGGCAATGGCTGCTGCGGCTATAGCCAGTCGCGAGCCAAGTGATTACAGCGTGCTCGTGTTTGGCAATGACGTTGTGGTTGCAAAGTCGCAGAATGTTTCGCGGTCAAGCGAACAGGTAGTCAACACGGTGTTGTCGTTACGTGGGTTTGGCACAACCAACCTTGCTCAAGCATTAACCACAGCAAGCAATCAACTTGCACGTTCTCGGGCCGGTAGGCGAGTAACGATTTTGTTCTCCGATTGTCGCTCGACTGTTGAGGGCGATGCGGTGCTTGCGGGTAGTTCGCTCGAAGAGCTTGTGGTCATCGCACCAGTTGATGACGATGCAGAGGCTCGCGTTTTTGCACAACAAGTAGGCGCAAGATTTACAACAGTAAGTGGGCCAAGCGATGTGCCCGACGCATTACGACGAGTGCTCGACTAGCGGCAACTCGGATCGTTTGGTGGAGCAACACCGAGCGTTGCTTGCTTTGGTGCGACAACTGGAAGTGTTGTTGGTGGTGCAGAACTTGTTTTGTTGCTCGTGTACTTCACATAATTCACCGGAATCATTTGTCCACTAGTGATACCACCGAGCGCCCCCTCTGTTGTTGCCATATCTGATGTGGGTGGCGCGTCGGCCACGGATCCTGGCGTGGCAAAACTTGCTTTGCCCTGAAACAAGGCGAGAATTTCGCGCATCGTGTCGTTTTGAATTCGCGGTACAAGAACGGACTGATCGCCGATCATTTCGCCAGTTGCAGCAATCGTGTAGGTGGGGATACTGCTGGTATTGAGGTCGCGCATTGCTTGTGCCAGTTGCAGCATTGAGATTGGTGTGAGTTGGTCATCGGTGATCACATTTTTGAGCGCTGCGTTAAGCAGTTTGTTAGCAACAGTTGGGCTACTCGATCCCTTGTCAAGTGCTCGTTGCATGGCGCGGCGAATGAAGTCTTGTTGACGGCTGATACGACCAAGATCACCCGTTCCGTCTTTGATCCAATCATTTTTTGCAGGGTCAAAGTAGGAGTAACCAGATCGAGATCGTACGTATGCGAGTGCGTGATCGCCAGAAAACTCAAAGCAACTCGGTGCCGGCACAAACAGACCGGTTTTTTTGTCGCGAGTCTCGTACAAAAATGGAATGCTGACTCCACCTACCGCATTGACGATTTCCTTAAACGCACAAAAGTCGATGTTGACGTAGTGATCAATACTGATTCCAAAGTTTTGGTAAATCGTGTCGACGAGCTTGTTTGGGTTCTTGCGGTCAAAAGCAGTGTTGATGCGGTTGGTGCGGGTTGATCCAGCAATTTTGACCCACAAGTCGCGCGGAAACGACAGGAAAGCCGCGCGGTTGTCTTTTGGATCAACACGAATAATCATGATCGTGTCGCTGCGCTCGCCAAAGCTTGTTCGATCACCAAATGCTCCGGCATACGGAGAGTTTGGGTCGACGCAACTGCCGTTGTCTGAACCAGTGAGCAAAAAGTTTTTGGCAGCGAGGTCGCCTTCGGTCAAATTCCAGTTATCAGAAGGAGTGATTTCGGCGTCGGTACTTGGTTGACCGTTTGGGTCACGATTGAGCGAAACAACTTGTCGGGCGTTGAGGCGATTGTTGGCCCACAACAAACCTGCACCAGCAACGAGTAATGAACACACCACAACAATGTTGAGTGCAAGAACGAAGTAGTGCGAACGAGGTCGCTTGTAGTGACTCACTTGGCGTCCACTACTGGTGCGAGTCGCACAGTCGTCACGATATGTGCGACTGAATCGCCTGCTGTGTGCGAAACAAATTCGATTGCAGGCACAACACCAGCGTTTTGCAAATCGCCAATGCACACTTTGAGCAAAGCAATTTGCGCGTCTGTTGCGCTCACTGATGTGTACTCAACCTCGGCACGTTGCGAGAGTTTGGCTTCTGTTTTGGTGCGACGAATAACACCGATCACGTTGCATGCGCTATCGAGCATCATCTCGAAGGCATCAATATGTTTGGTGTCTCCGGTAATTTCGGCAACAGTTGGCCATTGCGCCAAGTGGATCGAATTTTGTTTCCACCAACTCCATACTTCTTCGGTGGCAAACGGAATGTGGGGAGCAAACAAGCGCTGCATAACGCTGAGTGCACGCTGGAGTGCGGCACGAGCAGACGCCGAGATGTCGGTGGTGCCATATGCGCGCATCTTGACAAGTTCGAGATAGTCGTCACAGAACCACCAAAAGAATGATTCGGTGCGCTCGAGTGCTCGCGCGTAGTCAAATGTTTCGAATGCGGTGGTCGCATCGTTGATCACGACGCTGAGTCGTTGCAACATAGCAACGTCAAGTGGTTCAGTCGGCACCACGTCGGCACTTACGTCACCAGCACCCAACACAAACTTTGTTGCATTCAGCAACTTGGTGGCGAGTTTGCGTCCGACCTTCATTTGGTCTTCGCTGAATGCGGTGTCGACTCCTGGTCGGGCAGATGCAGCCCAGTAGCGCACAGCATCGCTGCCATATTGCTCAAACAAATCGATTGGTGTTACGACGTTGCCCTTCGACTTCGACATCTTTTTACGATCAGGATCCAAGATCCATCCTGACAATGCAGCGTTGTGCCATGGAGCAACATTGTGTTCAAAGTGCGAACGAACCGTTGTTGCAAACAACCATGTGCGAATGATGTCGTGACCCTGTGGTCGCACATCCATTGGAAACACGTTGTTAAACATGGACGGATCGTCGAGCCAGCGGCCAGCAATCTGCGGCGTCAATGAAGATGTTGCCCACGTGTCGAGTACGTCGGCGTCACCAATAAAGCCGCCCTGCACACCGCGCTGTGCTTCTGTAAATTCGCTTGGTACATCGGTACTCGGGTCAATTGGCAATCGTGATGCTTCAGGAACAATTGGGTTTGAGTAGTCGGGTTCACCGGCTTGATTGAGTCGATACCACAGCGGCACTGGCACGCCGAAGTAACGCTGACGACTGACGAGCCAGTCACCATTCAGTCCGTCGACCCAGTTGCTGTAGCGATGCTGCATAAATTCTGGATGCCAAGCCAACTGATCGCCTCGTGCCAACAGTGCTGCGCGCAAATCGGCATCGCGACCGCCGTTGCGGATATACCACTGACGACTTGTCACGATTTCAAGAGGTCGATCACCCTTTTCATAAAACTTGACAGGGTGGGTGATCGGTTTTGGCTCGCCGCGCAAGTCGCCGCTCGTGCGCAACATCTCAACGATT
>JBIKZO010000113.1:0-4856 GCA_044354675.1 Ilumatobacteraceae bacterium
CATTGTGCATGTAAGTCGAGACCTGCCAGTTGGCGAGTTTGCAACGGTGCTCATCGTGGATGCAATGGGGCCAGATTTGGTGGCAGAGGGAAGTTCAGTGGAAGATAGTGACGATGAAGAAGGGGACTTTTAGCCGTGACTGTTGATCCAAGCGCGATTCGCACATGGGCTAACGCTGTAACGGTTGGTCGATTACTGATTTCGCCGTTGATGTTTGCAATTATTCCCGCAGACAATGTGGGTTCTTGGGCAGCAACAGGCTTGTGGTTTGTATTGTGCCTCAGCGATCTTGTGGACGGCCAACTTGCACGCAAACACGGAACTACTCGTAGCGGTGCATTTCTTGACCCATTGGCTGACAAAGTTTGTGTGCTTGGCGCCATGTTTATCTTGGTCAGCCGCGGCATGTTTAGCCCTTGGCTTGTGGGGCTGATTGCGGCGCGCGAAATTGCGATCAGTTTGTATCGCGTGTTTGCTGGTGCAAAAGGTGTGAGCGTGCCTGCAAGCAAGGCTGCGAAATTCAAAACATTTGCACAGCAGGTATCGGTTGGGTTTGCGGTGTTGCCGTGGAGTGCTGCCGATTACAACTACCTTGCCAAAGGATCTCTTGGCATTGCCACCGTGCTCACGTTGTATAGCGGCTTGCAATACGGTGCGGTTGCATTCAAAGCACGTAAGCAGGCCTGAGCAATGCGTTGTGATGTTGTTGCTATCGGCACCGAACTATTGCTCGGGCAGATAGTCGACACAAACTCGGCATGGCTTGGTGAGCAACTGTCGGCTGCCGGCATTGACTCGTGCTTGCAAGTCAAGGTGGGCGACAACCTTGAGCGCATGGTCAAAGCAATTCGCACGACGCTGGCCGATGCAGATGCAGATGCAGTCATTATTTGTGGCGGACTTGGGCCAACACACGATGACATCACGCGTGAAGCAATAGCCGAAATCATGGGTGTCACCCTCGAGTTTGACGACGCAGTAGGCATGGCAATTTCCGAGATGTTTGCCTCACGCAATCGTCGTATGCCAGAGATCAATATGCGTCAGGCGATGGTGCCAAAAGGCGCTGCGATTATCGAGCAACGCCGTGGCACTGCGCCAGGCTTGATCTGCCCGGTTGGCGACAAGGTGATCTATGCAGTGCCAGGCGTGCCGTATGAGTTGTATGAAATGTTTGAGCGCGCAATCCTTCCCGATTTACTGACGCGTTCTGGTTCTGCATCGGTGATCTCTAGTCGCGTGTTGCGCACGTGGGGCGAGAGCGAGAGTGGATTAAATGAGCGCCTCTTTGGAGTGATCGAGCAACTCGAGAGTGTTGGTAATCCGACCCTTGCGTTTTTGGCGAGTGGATGGGAAGGCATCAAGGTGCGACTGACCGCAAAATCTTCGACCCAAGCCGAAGTTGTTGCGATTTTGGACAAGTGGGAAGAGACAGTTCGCGGTGCCATCGGCGACATTGTGTTTGGCATCGACACTGACACCATGGAGTCGGTTGTGTTGCACATGTTGCGAGAGCGCGGGCTCACGCTTGGACTTGCCGAGTCGGTAACGGGTGGGCTTGTTGCCGGACGCCTCACTGGCATTGAAGGTGCAAGCGAAGTGTTTCGTGGCGGAGTTGTCTCGTATGCAACCGAGGTCAAGCATTCGGTACTCGGTGTAAGAAGTGACATGGTTGTCAATGAAGAAGCCGCGATTGAGATGGCGGTTGGTGCTTGCAAAGTGCTTGGTGCAAGTGTCGGGTTGGCATTGACCGGAGTTGCAGGACCTGCATCACAAGAAGGTGTCAAGCCCGGAACATTGTGTGTCGGCGTGTGTTTACCAGACGGCACAACCGCATCGGCGACCTTTGCTCTTCCTGCTGTGCGCGATCAGATGCGCCAACTTTCAGTGATCAGCGCTCTCGACTTTCTGCGTCGACATATTCGCGAGTTGTAAAAACTCGCCGTATTGCTCGCAATATCACTCGCTAGATAACTAGCGTTAAACCACCGTCAACCACAAAGATCTGACCCGTGGCATATTTCGTGCGTAGCAAGCCAAGCGTTGCTTGCACGCAATCCTCCATGGTGGCCGAGCGGTGAAGTGGGGTAACTGCCTTCACTGCGTCGTGTTGATTTTGCCAATCTTTTGTCCACGGTGTTTCGACAAGACCTGGTGCAACTGCATTGACACGCACTGGGCCACATGACTTGGCCAGCAAAACGGTCATTTGGTTGAGAGCCGCCTTAGTCATCGAATAAGCCATCGAACTACCAATTGGTCTTACGCCAGCAACGGAAGTGATGTTGACAACATTGCCATCGTCACTTTTTTTGAGGTGGGGCATCGCGGCTTTCGTGAGCATCCATGTGCCGGTCACGTTGACATCAAATGTGCGTGTAAAAATTTCGTCAGTCAAGGCTTCTAGGTCGTGATGAGCGATGAGTTTTGTCCACCCAGCGTTGTTTATCAAGATGTCGAGTTGACCAAACTGTTTGAGTGTTTCGTCAATGAGTCGTTGACCAGAGTCTTTGTCACTGATATCGGCCTGCACATAGATGGCATTGTCTCCAAGAGATGCAGCGATCTGTTGACCAGCCTCAACCGATGAAGATGAGTTGATGACAACCGAGGCACCGAGTGCATGCAATGAGCGGGCGATGGCCTCGCCAATGCCGCTAGAAGAACCCGTAACTATTGCAACTTTGCCGCCGAACTCAGACATGTAACTCAGCCATTGCTTGCTACCCGAAGTAGTGGAGCGGTGAGACATGTCGGTCCACCGTCGCCTTTGACTGCCACATTGTCGCCATTAAAAAGGTGCACTTCAACGCCTGCTGCCCGCAGTTGGGCTTCGATGACTGGGTTGCCGGCTGCGAGCACGACAACATTCGGTCGAATGGTCAAGATGTTGCTGCCTTGAGTGAGCATCTCTTTTTCACTCACACTGAACCACGAGATTCCACGAGATTCGAGAAACTGAAGCAAGCGCACGGGGGCGAGTGGTTCGTATACAACTGCTTTGTCGTGCGCGATAGGTGAGAGCACGCTCATGAGGTGAAGTACTGCACCCGCGCCTTCGTAGTGGGGAAGATCAAATGAAAAAACATCAACGTCATGTGGTGCGAGTAGCGCGCGCACTTGGTCGATGCCGGCCTGGTTGGTGCGGTAGCCATGTCCAATCAAGAGGGTCTTTGCATCGAGCCAAACTTTGTCTCCACCGTCGGCAAATGCTGGGTGAGTGAGTTGCCCCAAGATGGGCACACCAAGCCGCTCGAGATCCTTGCGAAACTCGGCTGGCTCTGGTGAACGCACAGGCTTTGCCATACGCAATAAAATTGCGCCGTGTGGTGTCATGATCATTGGGTCATGCATGTAGACGGCATCGACAAGTCCGTCTACCGGCGAAGCAGCATCAACTGTGCAACCAAGATTTTCTAGAAGCTCAGTAAAAGACTTGTGTTCGGTCAGTAGTGCCGACGTATCGGGCTGACGCCAGAAACCTTCTTCCACAAACTTGCCTACTGTTGTCGGTGTGCGTACCAACACTCGTTCGAGTTGTGAAACCATGTCGGGAGTGCCCCATTGAATGTGCTGTGATGTAGTCATGAGCCTCTAAAAGTAGCAATGATTGGCGTAGTATTTGTTAATGGCACGCAACAAAGTCCACTTTTTACGACCCTCAAGTGCACTCATTGTGCTGGGTTTGGTGTTGTTGTCGGCTTGTGCTGTGAGCAGCACTCCAAGCGCATCAAGCACTTCCGATGAAGTCGCCAACTCATTGATCGATGCGGAATCGACGTTGCCAGAGACTGCCCCTCCAGCTGTTGAAACAACGGTTCCTGAAACAACAGTTGCCGAAACAACAGTCCCCGAGACCACTACTACTTTGCCGGCTCTGGACATCATGTGTATTACGACTCTGAAGTGTCAGTTTGCAAACCTTGTTGGCGTCGATTATTCGTTACTCAAACTTGAGTTCACTGATTTCAGTGTGGCCAACTTGGCAGGTGCGCGCTTCGTGAGAGCCAATCTCAAACAGACGCAGTTCATACGAGCCAATATCACTGGTGCAGATTTCACGGGTTCCAATCTGGCAAGTGCAAATTTCACAGGTGCAGTAATCGCTGGTGCAAACTTCACAAATGCCAACATGCTGAGCACGGTGATTTGCGGTTGGAATCTCGAGACAGTTGTTGGAATATCGGCGAAGCAGCTTTCCGAAGTCCAAATGTTTCGAACGAAGGGCAATCTGTATTGTCCATGATCGTGCAGAGAGCGATCGAGAGAATTGGGGTCCCATGGCGCAATGGCCTTGGGGTGCAATATGAAATCATATGCGATGGATCGCTTCCTGATGACTGGACTTGGCGGTTGTCGACGGCTGACATCACGCAGGACGTTCCGTTTTCATCGTTCTATGGAGTAACTCGAGAATTCTGTGTTGCCCATGGCAATGGGGTGGTGCTCAATATCAATGGGGTTGATCACCGATGCGAACCCGGGTCAATTACAAAATTTCGTGGAGACGACGAGGTATTTGCCACTCTGATTGATGGCCCTATGCGCGCGCTCAACCTAATGGTGCGCGATGGAGCAAAACACAGGTCATTACGTCTGTGCACTCCGGGAGAAAACATCGTTGATTGCTCTGTAGCCGTGGCAATTGGTTCGACATCAATTCTGATCGCAGATAGGGATGAAATCGATATGCAGATACTGGATGCTTTGATTTTCAATTCCCCAGCGACAATTCGAGTATCCGACGGTGTTGTCGCAACGATTTGATTGTTAGGTATAACTAATTTGCGTTAGGTGTCACTATTTATTTTTAATGCATGATTTTTATGACGTCATGCAAATCGTCACATCAGAAT
>JBIKZO010000003.1:0-58134 GCA_044354675.1 Ilumatobacteraceae bacterium
AATCTTGGCCAAAATCATGCAGGCTGCTGTTAGTCGAAGGCGCGAAACGTTGGCCGATGTCTCGGCATGCAAGATGACCAGATATCCGCCTGGCCTGATCTCGGCACTCGAAAAACTTCAGGCCGATAGCACCGTCACTCATTCGGCCAGCATGGCTACGGCGCATATGTGGATTGAACAGCCGATGTCTGGTGTGAATGACGCAGGTCGATTGGGTGTGTGGCATAAACTTTTCAATACGCATCCCCCATTGGCAGAAAGAATTGCGCTGCTCAGAGAGATCTAACCATGAAAAATCGTGCACTAATTTTCGGTTCAATCGTTGCAACATCGATGTTGGCGCTGGCTGCATGCGGAGGATCATCTAGTTCGACGGAAAGCTCAGTGGCAGAAACCACTGTTGTTACAGAGACAACGATTCCAGAGATCGTCAACCCGTTGACGGGTTTGCCAAATACTGATCCATCTACGCTGAATCGCCCTGCGATGGTTGTCAAAATCGATAACCATCCATCTGCTCGTCCGCAGTTGGGCATCAATCAAGCGGACATTATTTTTGAAGAGAACGTCGAGAAACTCACCCGACTTGCAGCAGTTTTCCAAAGCGAAGGTGCAGACCCTGTTGGCCCAATTCGCAGCGGTCGCTTTCAAGACATCAATTTGGTGAGTTCACTCATCAAGCCGTTGTTTGTGTGGAGCGGTGGCAACGAACAGGTATCGGCAGCGATCAAAAAATCTGATCTCGTTGACTTGAGTTACTCAGTGGCAAACAAGGACGGCGGCTTTGCTCGCGATAGCGACCGTTCTGCACCACACAACTTAATTGCAGAGACTACAAAGTTGTGGACATTGAGCCCAGAGGGTTCGACGGCGCCACCTGCACAGTTTTCATATCGCACCTCTAGTGATGCTGCACCAGCAACTGCGAAGCCAACTGCTGGAGTAAAAGTATCTATGGACGGTGTGAAAGTGCAATGGGATTGGGATGCAACCACCGGAGAATTTTTGCGACTACAAGACAACACACCCGTTGTGGATACTGCAGACGTTCAACTCGCCGTACCCAATGTGATCGTGCTCGAAGTTGAATACACCAATCAGTACAGCCCAACATCCAAGACACTCGGTAGTGGAAAAGTGTATGTATTCACTAACGGCACTTTGATCGAGGGCACATGGGAGCGAGCCGTTCGTTTGGCTCCGTTCTTGCTCAAAGATTCGAGCGGGGCAGTGATCAAACTCACTCCTGGCCAGACCTTCGTTGAAGTTGCCCGTGCAGCAAAAACTGCCGTGGTGCCTGTGGGCACAAACCCAGACGACGTCAAGTTTCTCTAAGAAAACAGTCACAAATATCCGACCGTTTGTGTCGGTAACGGCTTCGGTACGATAGATCACATGACAAAGAATGCTGCACGCACAACTGGATCAATGCAGGTCAAGCGCGGTTTGGCCGAGATGCTCAAGGGTGGCGTCATTATGGACGTCGTCAACTCTGAACAAGCAAAGATTGCTGAAGATGCAGGTGCGGTAGCGGTGATGGCACTCGAGCGAGTGCCCGCCGACATTCGTCGTGACGGTGGTGTTGCTCGAATGAGTGACCCAGAAATGATTATGGCAATTCAGGCGTGTTGCACTATTCCAGTGATGGCCAAGGCACGCATCGGACATTTTGTTGAAGCCCAAATTTTGCAGTCGCTCGGTGTTGACTTCATTGACGAATCAGAAGTGCTCACCCCGGCCGACGAAACGCATCACATTGACAAGCTGGCATTTGATACGCCGTTTGTTTGTGGTGCAACCAACTTGGGCGAAGCACTCCGTCGCATCAGCGAGGGCGCTGCACTCATTCGTTCAAAGGGCGAGGCCGGCACAGGCAACGTTGTAGAAGCAGTCCGCCACTTGCGCAACATCTTCGGTGATATCCGCAAGATCACTCAAGCCGACTCGGCTGAATTGTTTGATTGGGCCAAAAAACTCGGCGCGCCATTGCCTCTAGTTCAAGAAATCGCCGAGACCGGCTTGTTGCAAGTTCCGTTGTTTTGTGCAGGCGGCATCGCCACACCAGCCGATGCTGCGTTGGCAATGCAACTCGGTGCTCAGTCAGTGTTTGTTGGTTCCGGAATCTTTAAGAGCGACGATCCCTCACCCCGTGCGAAAGCGATTGTCGAAGCAACGACGCACTTTATGGATGCCGACATTTTGGCAAAAGTAAGTCGCAATCTTGGTGCTCCGATGACAGGCATCGGAATGGATCAGATCAACGAGCGTTATTCCGAGCGCGGTTGGTAATCAAACTCAACTCAATTGAGTTTGATGCGTTGACAGTCTGGTTGTAGAGATGAAAGTTGGCATCTTGGCATTGCAAGGTGCATTTGCAGTGCACGAAGAAATGTTGCAGAGTCTCGGAGCCGACACAGTGCAAGTGAGAACGCCCCAAGATCTCAATTCGGTGGACGCGCTTGTGATGCCAGGCGGAGAATCAACAACGATGTCGCACTTGCTCACCACATCGCAATTGTTTGATCCGATTGCCGAACGGATCAAGAACGCGATGCCAGTATTTGGAACCTGCGCAGGCATGATCTTGTTGGCAAAGAGCATTGCTGACGGGCGGCCAGATCAACGGTTTTACGGGGCGATTGATATTGATATTCGGCGCAACGCCTATGGTCGTCAGGTGGAGAGCTTTGAGACCGACCTAGATATCAAGGGTCTGCAAACTCCTTATCACGCAATGTTTATTCGTGCCCCACAGGCAGTTCGTGTCGGTGCAGACGTTGAAGTTCTCTCGACGCACGAGGACAAAGTGGTGCTGGCGCGACAAGGTTCGGTTATGGTGGCGTCGTTTCATCCAGAACTGACAAGCGATAGTCGTATTCATTCATTGTTTTTGCAGGAGGTGTAAAGATGTCCGGCCATTCCAAATGGGCAACGATCAAACACAAAAAAGGTAAAGCCGATAAAGCCCGTGGCAAGACGTTTGCAAAACTTGCACGACAACTCGAAGTCAGTACTCGAGAAGGTGGTGGAGATCCAGCGTCAAACGCATCGTTGCGCACAATCGTCCTCAAAGCAAAAGCGGCTCAGATGACAAACGATGCAATTGAGCGCGCGATCAAACGAGGAATGGGCGAGCACTCTGGTGCGGCGTTCGAATCAATTACGTATGAGGCTTATGCGCCGGGCGGAGTTGCAATGTTGATCGACGCGCTCACCGACAATCGCAATCGCACCGCATCGGATGTGCGGCTCGCGTTTAGTAAGTCGGGAGGCGCAATGGCAGAGCCTGGCGCCGTCGGCTGGCAGTTTTCACGTAAGGGTGTTGTGCAGATAGATAAATCGGTTTCGGAAGACGAAGTGATGATGGTCTCACTTGAACATGGGGCAGAAGATGTGGTGGACGACGGCGATACATGGCGCGTGACATGTGATTCACATGCGTTGTACGAACTCAAAGCTTCATTGGAAGGTGCCGGTATGACGGTTGTCAGTGCAGTGTCGACAATGGTTTCTTCGCTTCAAGTTCCAGTTACCGACATCGCCGATGCTAAAGCAATCTTGCGGATCATGGATGATCTAGAAGACAACGATGACGTGCAAGATGTGTACGCTAATTTCGATATGAGCGATGCAATTCTTGAGGAGGCAGCATCATGAGCGTGGCAGTTGGAGAAAAGGCACCGGGGTTCACGTTGCTCGGCAGCGGCGGCAAGTCATATTCATTGTCTGACTATGCAGGCAAACCTGTTGTCCTGGTTTTTTATCCTGGCGACAACACCGCAGTGTGCACCAAGCAATTGTGTTCGTACAACAACGAACTAGCGCAATTTAATGACATCGGTGCACAAGTGCTCGGTATTTCGGCGCAGGACGTTGCAAGCCATGATGCATTTTCCGCCAAGCACGGTTTCGGGTTTCCGTTGTTGGCTGATACCGAAAAAGAGGTGGCAGGGGCCTATGGAGTGGTTGGACTATTGGGCATGGTGAGGCGCAGCATTTTTGTGTTGGATGCCCAGGGCGTTATCCGCTACGTACACAGATCTGCAGTCGGACTTACCTTTCGCCCAGTTGACGAGTTGGTAACAGCGCTGCGATCGGCGCTCTAAATCCTTACCTAGCAGGTGTTTTGACACTAGGATAGAACATATGTTCGCCCAGTCTCAAGCGCTTGTTGTGCTCGGCATCGACCCTGGTCTGACCCGTTGTGGTTACGCAGTATTGGGCAGTCAATCACTGCAGCAAACTGACGTAATCGCGCTAGGTGTGATGACGACTCCGGCAACTGAAGAGTTGCAGCATCGACTGTGTGCGTTGCAATTAGATATCGAGAAACTGATCGATGAAACCCAACCTGATGCGATTGCGGTTGAGCAAGTATTTTTTCAAAACAACGTGCGTACTGCAATGAGCGTTGGACAAGTGAGTGGGTTGGTGCTCGCGATGGCTAGCAGATTGGGAATTGACGTTGTCCAATACACACCAAGCCAAGTGAAAAGCGCAGTCACTGGATCGGGCACTGCAAATAAGTTGCAGGTGCAAAAGATGGTGCAACAGCGTCTTGGTCTTTCGTCATTGCCTGAGCCTGCAGATGCTGCCGACGCTGCTGCGATTGCACTGTGTCATCTGGCGGTGGCTCCTTTGCGTGGCAGTATTCAACGCGCACAAAATGCGGTAGGCGCGAAATGATTGGGTCATTGCGTGGAGTAGTGATTGAGCGCAATCAGGATTCGACCGTGTTGCTCGAGGTTGGTGGTGTTGGCTATCTCATCCATGTCACACCTCGAACACTTGGAGAACTCGAGCCGACATCGCAGGCTTTTGTCTACGTGCATCAACACATTCGCGAAGATGCTCAGACGCTGTACGGTTTTTTGGACAGAGACGAGCGCCGCACATTCGAGATCCTGATCGCAACACACGGAGTCGGCCCAAACATGGCAATGTCGATACTTGCCACACACACGCCGCGTGCATTGATCGACATTGTTGCTACCAACGATCACGGAGCACTGACTCTGGTGTCGGGGGTTGGTCGCAAAACTGCTGAACGACTGCTGATTGAGTTGAAAGGTCGAATGAATCTGCCCGTTATGGATACGCCCCAAGGAGAACAAGCGCAAGGTCATCGCGCGGTGACCGATGTGCGTGAAGCATTGACAGGACTTGGCTATTCAAACGAAGAGATACGTGATGTGCTGCGAGAGTTGTCAGCCACAGACACCGCCGAAAACTTGTTGCGCCAGGCGCTTAATGCATTGGGAGTGAAACGTGCGTGAAGAGTTTGTAGACCCGCATAAGCGCTCGCAAGACGAGAGCGACGACGGTGAGATGTTGGATGAAGTTGGGCTGCGACCGCGCTCCTTGAGTGATTTTGTTGGTCAACGCGAACTCAAAGAGCATCTCAGCATTGTGCTTGAAGCTGCAAGACGCCGAGGTCAGGCAGCAGACCATCTGTTGTTCGCTGGTCCGCCTGGGCTTGGCAAAACCACACTTGCCGGAATCGTTGCAACTGAGATGTCTGCACACCTCCATGTCACATCGGGTCCAGCGCTTGAGCGTGCGGGAGATTTGGCCGCAATCTTGACCAAACTCGAAGACAACGATGTTTTATTCATTGATGAGATTCACCGTTTGTCGCGCACTGTTGAAGAAATCTTGTATCCAGCAATGGAAGATTTTCAGATTGACATCGTGGTGGGCAAGGGACCCTCTGCTTCGTCAATTCGTCTCACATTGCCCAAGTTCACGTTGATTGGAGCTACGACTCGCACTGGCATGATCACAGGACCTCTACGTGATCGGTTTGGACTTGTAGCCCGACTCGATTATTACGACAACAACGAGTTGCAATCAATCATCAGTCGTGCAGCAGGTATTTTGCAAGTTGAAATTGATGGTCAGGGTTCCGCAGAAATTGCTCGACGCTCGCGTGGAACACCGCGCATTGCCAATCGTCTATTGCGCAGAGTGCGCGATTTTGCCGAGGTTCGTGGTGATGGCACGGTTGACAAGACATCTGCAAATGAAGCCTTAAGTGTGTTTGGCGTCGACGAACTTGGACTCGACAAAGTCGATCGAGCGGTGCTGAGCGCCATCTGCGTTCAATTTGGCGGGGGACCAGTTGGGTTGTCAACACTTGCGATCAGCGTGAGCGAGCAGACCGAAACCATTGAAGATGTATACGAACCATTTTTGATTCAGCAGGGGATGATTGCGCGCACCCCGCGAGGTCGTGTAGCAATGCCACTTGCCTATGAGCACCTTGGTTTACAGACGCCTGTGCAAAATCCAGATCTTTTCGCCTAAGTTCTTTATTTGTTATGCATCTATCGGATATTGATTATGACTTGCCGCAACACCTCATTGCTCAGCACCCGATAGAACCGCGTGATGCCGCTCGGTTACTCGTCGATGTTGATCTACGCGATCCAAACAGCGAACCCGTGCATCTCCATGTTTCTGACTTTGTAGAATTTGTGAGACCAGGCGATGTCGTTGTCGTCAATCACACGCGGGTGATGCCCGCTCGTGTGATCTTGCATCGTGCAAGCGGTGGTGTCGTTGAAGCTTTGCTGCTGGAAGAAAAAGATGTGAAAACTGCAGTGTGGGAAACGTTGTTGCGACCAGGTGGCAAGTTGAAGGTGGGAGAGATTTTGTATTCGGCGGACGATGCAGAATTTTTGCAGGTAGGAGAGCGCACCGAGGCTGGTGACACGTTTTTAGTGCAGTTGATTGGAAGCGATGCGCATGGTTTGCTCGCAAAGTACGGCACCATGCCGTTGCCGCCATACATCACCGAGGTGCTTACAGACGCAGAGCGTTATCAGACGGTGTTTGCACACGACCAAAAGTCTTCAGCAGCACCAACAGCGGGATTGCATTTCACACCAGAACTGTTGCAGCGCATTCGTGATGTCGGTGTATCTATCTGCGAGGTGGAGTTGGTTGTTGGCCTCGACACATTTAAGCCAATTTCGGTTGACAACCCGCTTGAACATCTCATTCACACAGAGTCATATCGTGTTCCGCAATCGACAATGGACGCATGCAATGAAGCACACTTGCGTGGAGCAAGAGTGATCGCTATCGGCACAACGGCGACGCGAGCGCTGGAGAGCGCTGCAAAGTTTGGGCAATTGGAAGGACGAACCAACCTGTTTATTACGCCGGGCTTCGATTGGAAAGTGGTTGACATGATGATGACCAATTTTCACATGCCGCGCACAACACTGCTGCTGATGATTCAGTCCTTTGTTGGCACTCGGTGGCGCAAACTCTACGAACAGGCAATTGCTCGTGAATATCGGATGCTTTCATTTGGTGATGCAATGCTGCTTGCCCGACACAATGATGAGTAACCATGAGAAACGATGAGCACCGATTAGCAACCTGCTCATACATGTGTGCCACTACCGTGTAGACAATGTTTCCTGTCCAATTCACCACAGATGCTGTAGATGGCAGCGCTCGCGCAGGAACTGCCGTAACCCACAGAGGTTCGTACACCACACCATGTTTTATGCCGGTGGGTACTCGCGGTGCGATCAAATATTTGAGCGCTGCCGATTACGAAGACTTAGGCGCGCAGATCGTGCTCGGCAATACCTACCACCTCATGTTGCGCCCAGGAGCAGAGACTGTCAGCGCAATGGGTGGCCTTGGCGCATTTGCCGGATGGAAAGGTTTGACGCTCACCGACTCGGGCGGGTTTCAAGTGTTCTCTCTCAACCCCGATGTTGATGACGACGGTGTCACGTTTAAGTCGACATACGACGGTTCGCGTCATCGCTACACGCCAGAGTCGGCAGTGCACACGCAACAATTACTCGGCGCCGATATACAAATGGTTCTCGATGTCTGTCCGCCGCTTCCTTCTCCTGCCCATGTGGTGCGCCTCGCTCTCGAACGCACGTCATCGTGGGCGAAGCGCGCCGTTGCAACCCACACGCGCACTGACCAATCGTTGTTCGGGATTGTGCAGGGTGGCATAGATGTCCACTTGCGTGCAGAGAGTGCAGCACGCACTGCAGAGCTCAACTTTGATGGATACGGCATCGGAGGATTGTCGGTTGGCGAGTCGCGCGAGGAGATGTTGCCAGCACTGGAGGCTGCGCTTGCGCACCTGCCTCTTGATCGACCTCGCTACTTGATGGGTGTAGGAGATCCTGCATCGTTGGTCGAGGCCGTGCACTTGGGCGTCGATCAGTTTGATTGTGTTTTGCAAACCCGACTTGGCAGGCATGGAACAGCACTTACATCGCAGGGTCGTGTCAACTTAAAGCGGTCAGAGTTCACATTAAATAGTGAACCAATCGATTCGACTTGTTCGTGCTCGGTGTGTGCTCGCCATACGCGCGGTTACATCAGACACCTCTTTCAAGTGGGTGAACCCACAGCATCGCGTTTGGTGTCGATCCATAACATTGCTTGGACACTCTCACTGATGGATCAGATGCGAAATGCAATTATTGCTGGGCGTTTTGAAGCACTACGGCAAGAGATTTTGGCTGTCTGGGGCACTGCGGCTTAGCTCGGTGGAGCGATAGAGTTACGACTTATGTTCATCAGTCTTTTTGCCACAATTGGCGCCGCAACAACCGAACCGAATTCAGGAGGGGGCATCCTGTCGATCCTCCCGCTCGTATTGATTTTTGGTGCAATGTACTTTCTCTTGCTCCGCCCACAGCGCAAGCGTCAGAAAGAAACACGCAGTTTGCAAAGCGCACTGCAAGAGGGTGACGAAGTCATTTTGGCCTCTGGCATCTACGGTTTTATCTCTGCAATCGAAGATGGTTATGTCTGGCTTGATATTGCTGAGAAGGTAGAGATTCGCGTGGCACGCAGCGCCATCGCGACAAAGGTATCAACGCCAAGCTCAACCGATCAGTCTTCATCCGACAAGAACGACAAGAAGTAGGTCAGCACCGCGCAGTCGTTTGCGGGTCTTTATTTATATGGCACGTCGTCTCTATTTTTCTCTCATCGGCATTGTGGTGCTGGTGGGTTCGCTGTTGGGTGGCAATCTTTTTGCTGGCAATGTGCCATCCCTTGGGCTCGACTTGCAAGGTGGCGCATCGGTCACGTTGCAGCCAGAGGGTGACTTCACACCTAGTGCCCTGAATCAAGCCGTCGAGATTATTGAACAGCGCGTCAATTCGCTGGGAGTTTCAGAACCTGAAATCACTCGCCAGGGTGACAACGTTGTTGTCAACTTGCCCGGTGTAAATGATCAACAAAAGGCACTCGACATCATTGGCCGACAGGGAGAGTTGTTGTTGCGACCAGTGTTGCAAGCAGGCACTCTGAACACTGACACGGCGACGACGATTCCAGGCACAAATACATCGGTAGTAGATACATCGGTGGTAGACACATCGGTAGTAGACACGACCATTGCCGCAACAGAAGGTGGCCCAGGCAGTATGCGAAGCAGGGGTGCTGCGACGACAATTCCTGCTGGCACCGACACAACCGTGCCAGCGTCGTCTGACTCAACTGTGCCAGCAGTAGCAGAGTCAAATATTTCGGTCTCCGAAGACACCACCGACCCATATGCCAATGCAGTGTTGCTCGGTCAAAACGGCGAGGCATATCTTGTCGGTCCTGCTGGAGCATCCGGCAAAGTTTTTACCAACAACGCTCAGGCAGTTATCAATAACGGCAACTGGACAGTCACTGTTGAATTGCGAAAAGGTGCAGAAGGCGAAGACCTGTGGAATGCGCTGACGACTCGATGCTTTAATCGCGATGCAACCTGCCCTACGGCACGCATTGCTATTGCATTGGACGGAACAGTTATTTCGGCGCCGACAGTGCAAGAAGCGGTGTTTACGGGTGGCAATGTGCAGATCAGTGGAGACTTCTCGCAATCTGAAGCACGCGACCTAGCCAAGATTCTCGAGTTTGGTGCCGTTCCTGTCAAGTTCAGTGTTGCAACAGTGCAAACAGTTTCTCCAACTCTCGGTAAAGACTCATTGCGTGCAGCAATCATCTCTGGTCTCATCGGTGTGCTCTTGGTAATGGCGTTCTTCTTCGTGTATTACCGCATGTTGACCATCGTCGTGATGGGTGGACTTATGGTGTCTGGCGCGCTGATGTGGAGCATCATTGCATTTATCTCTCGTTCAAATGGTCTTGCACTTACACTTTCTGGAGTTGCCGGCATCATCGTGTCTATTGGTGTAACTGTCGACTCGTACGTGGTGTTCTTCGAACGAATCAAAGACGAACTCCATGCCGGCAAGTCGTTGCGCAGTTCTGCACAACGAAGTTTTTCGCTTGCATGGCGCACTATTTTGGCTGCAGACACCGTGTCATTCTTGGGAGCAATTGTGCTGTGGTGGCTGACCGTCGGGTCGGTGCGTGGTTTTGCATTCTTCCTTGGGCTGTCTACATTGTGCGACGTGATTGTTTCTTACTTCTTCACAAGACCAGCAGTGCTTCTTCTAGCACGTAGCAAGTTTCTGCAGGGTCGCAAAATATTGGGCGTTGCACTGCCGGAATCGAGTGCGCAATGAACGGAATGATTGGCAGGTTGTATCGCGGAGAGACCACGTTCAACTTTGTTGGTCGGCGTTGGTGGGGTTTTGGGATCTCAATTGCATTTGTTGTCGTAACAGTTGTTTCGCTGTTTGCTCAGGGCCTCAATTTGGGCATTGACTTCAAGGGCGGCGTTGCATGGGAAGTGCCTGCTAGCACGATCACGGTTGAAGATGTTCGCACCATTTTGGATGCAAACGAAATTCCAACTTCGGATGCAAAAATTCAAATACTCAACGGTGCCGAAGGCCAACGAATCCGTGCGCAGGTTGGAGAAATTTCGACCGAGACCCGTACGGTGGTGCAGGCTGCATTGAGCGTAAAAGCTGGTGTTGAATTGCAAGAGGTGAGTGTTGCTTCGGTAAGCTCGTCATGGGGTCGAAACATTACCGAAAAGGCAGTGCGCGCGTTGTTGACCTTCTTTGTGATTGTGTCGATGTATATCGCATGGCGTTTTGAATGGAAGATGGCGATAGCCGCAATTCTTGCAATGATGCATGACGTCTTGATCTCGGTTGGTGTTTATGCAGTATTTGGGTTTTCGGTCACTCCTGCAACAGTGATCGCGTTTTTGACAATTCTTGGCTTCTCGCTGTATGACACCATCGTTGTGTTCGACAAAGTGCACGAGAACACCACACGTTATTCTGCATCCAAGGTGTCGTATGGCGACATCATTAACGTGTCAATGAACCAGGTTCTGATGCGTTCGATTAACACTTCGCTTGCAGCAGTGCTGCCAGTGCTCTCTTTGTTGGTGCTTGGTTCATGGATCATGGGCGCAATTGCATTGCAAGAATTTGCACTAGCACTGTTGGTCGGTATGTTGCTCGGTGCATATTCGTCGATCTATATCGCAACACCGCTCTTGGCGGTGTTCAAGGGTCGCGAACTCAAGTTTCGTTCGCTACAGGGAAATCTTCGACTGGGAGAAGAAATGGCTCGGCTTGGAGCAACGTCTAAGAAGGTTGTTACTCGCACCCAGGGTGATGCTTCAACAACAAGCACCCAATCTGACATTGAGCGTGAAACCGTGTTGGCAAGTTCAGTACTGTCGCATCCTCCACGCCCGCGCAAAAATCGTCGTCGTTAATCCTTCCCATACACTGGAAGGCATGGGTCAGGGACTAGTGCCCCTCGTGGGCAAGAGATGAGCGCAACGTCTCGCGTCTTGCCCTGGCGGCGCAATCAATCGGTGGTAGTTGAAGAACTCGTCCCGTTACTGTCGGCTTACCGAAGCAGGCATCCAAAAGGCTCCGTTGCTCAGATTACCGCGGCATATGAAATGGCGCGAGCAGCGCATCAACATCAGTCGCGAATGAGTGGAGAGGGCTACATCAGTCATCCCATTGCTGTTGCTCGCATCGTTGCAGAGATCGGACTCGATGATGTATCTCTCGTTGCGGCTTTGTTGCACGATGCCGTTGAAGACACCGAAATTACGCTCGCTGACGTTGAGTCGTCGTTTGGCGCAGAAATTGCAGGAATCGTCGATGGCTTGACGAAACTGGAACGGTTGCAGTTTGACTCTCGAGAAGCACAGCAAGCAGCGACAATGCGCAAATTGCTTGTTGCAATGGCAAAGGACATGCGCGTTTTGATTATCAAGTTGGCAGATCGTTTGCACAACATGCGCACCATTGCTTCGGCACCGCTCGACAAGCAACGCCGCGTTGCACAAGAGACACTTGATATTTATGCGCCGCTTGCACACAGATTGGGCATGCAAGAAGTAAAACAACAACTCGAAGATCTCTCTTTTGCAGCGTTGTACCCAAAGCGCTACGCCGAACTTGACTATCTTGTTTCCACACGTGCACCTGAGCGCGATATTTTTCTTGCCAAGGCCTTGGGTCAGGTAGGTGTATGGCTCAAAGAAGTAAACATCGAAGCAGAACTGACGTCGCGCGGTAAGCACCTGTGGAGCCTGTACGAAAAAATGATGCAGAAGGGTCGCGGTTTCGATGAGATTTTTGACCTGATGGCGATTCGAATTGTTGTCGATTCGGTAAAGGATTGTTATGGGGTGCTTGGCTGCATTCACGGTCACTGGAAACCGGTTGTTGGCAGGTTTAAGGATTACATTGCCATGCCGAAATTCAATTTGTATCAATCGCTGCACACCACGGTGATCGGGCCAAGTGGCAAACCGATTGAAGTGCAGATTCGCTCTAGGGATATGCATCAACGTGCAGAGTGGGGAGTTGCCTCGCACTGGTCGTACAAAGATGGGGTTCCATCTACGGATGTCGACTGGTTGAATCGCATCATCGACTGGCAGGACGAAGTTTCTGACCCGCGACAGTTTTTGGAGAGTCTGAAGAGCGATCTTGATCAAGACGAGATCTTTGCGTTCACTCCAAAAGGTCGTGTCATTGCTTTGCCTGTACAGGCGACACCCGTCGACTTTGCATACGCAGTACACACCGAAATTGGTCATTCGTGCATGGGTGCGAGAGTTAATGGCCGACTTGTTCCGCTGGATACGGTGCTCAACTCTGGCGACACGGTAGAAATCTTGACATCAACAGCTGAGAGTGCAGAGCCGTCTGAAGAGTGGATGAACTTTGTTGCGTCACCAAAGGCCAAGAGCAAGATCAAGCAGTGGGTATCGAGAGAGCGCATTGACGACTTGGTTGAGAACGGTCACGACGATTTGGTGGAGGCTCTGCGGCGACAGGGTGTGCCTGTGCAAAAAGTGTTGGACTCAGAGATATTTACACAAGAGATCGAGTCGATGAATTACTCCGATGCACCTGCACTATTTTTGGCGATCAGTGAAGGTCACGTACAGGCAGATGCAATTGCTCTGCGAATGGCTAAAGCGATTCGAAGCGGACCAGATGGCGAGCGGTTGTCGGTGGGTACACGCAATTTTGTGCAAAACGAAAGCAGCGATCAGCAGGCCGGGGTACATGTTGAAGGAATGGATGATGTGGTGGTGCGCTTAAGCAAATGCTGCACGCCAGTACCCGGCGATGAGATATTGGGATTTATTGGTCAGGGCCAAAACCGTAGCAAGGGTGTCAATATTCATCGCGCAGACTGCCTGACTGCGATTTCGCTTGTTTCGCAAAATCTGGAACGAGTGGTGGATGCAGAGTGGACAGGAATTCTTCACGGAGCAACTTTTGTTGCAGCGGTTGAAGTTGTTGCACTTGATCGCTCTCGTCTACTCCGAGACGTTGCCAACGCGTTGTCTGATGAGCATGTCAACATTGTTTCCTGTACGACACATACCGGAGCGGACCGAGTGGCCAAGATGCGATTCGAGTTTGAGTTCGCCGACCCCGGTCATTTGCAATCGGTGTTGCACACGATCAAACGCATTGATTCTGTATATGACGCGTATCGTGTGATGTCAACGGAGCATCCAGCGTCTAACCTCATTGTATGACAGTTTTTTCAACTAGCCCAGGAACACGGGACATTTTGGCTCCCGATGCCGCACGCTGGCGTCAATTTCAAGAGGTGTTTGCCTCGGTTGTGCAGGATGCTGGCTATCAGTTGATTATTCCGCCGATGTTCGAAGACCTTGGGGTCTTTTTGCGTCTGGGTGAAGCGACCGAAGTGGTGACAAAAGAAATGTATGACTTTGAAGACAAGGGTGGTCGTCGAGTTGCTTTGCGTCCCGAGCAGACAGCAAGTGTGTGCAGAGCCTTTGTTGAGCATCGACCAACCACTCCTTGGAAAGTTTGGTATTCAGGACCTAATTTTCGTTACGAAAAACCTCAGCAGGGCAGATATCGCCAATTTGATCAAGTCGGTATCGAGGTCTTGGGTGTAGACGATCCACTCTTGGATGCCGAAGTGATTGCACTTGCTGCAACCTTCTACTCGAGACTTGGTTTGACGGATGTGCAATTGGCTGTCAATTCGCTTGGAGATGATGGGGATCGCGAAAAGTATTCGGCTGCGCTTCACCAATATTTTTCGGCAAATCTTGGGCAACTTTCCGAAGAATCACAGATCACCTTGCAGAAGAATCCGCTGCGTGTTCTCGACTCGAAGCGGCGCGAAGATCAGGCATTAATCAACGCTGCACCAAAGATTCGTGATTTTTTAAGTGTCGATGCGGCCAACCATTTTGATTCGGTGTTGCGTGCGCTTGATGCGCTAGGTGTGAAGTACGCAATTGACGATCGGTTGGTGCGTGGTCTTGATTACTACCGCCGAACGACATTTGAATTTGTTTCGACGGCACTCAAGGCGGCACACACTGCTATTGGCGGCGGCGGCCGCTACGACGGTCTGGTCGAGCAATTGGGCGGTCCGTCTACGCCTGGTATCGGTTTTGCTTTGGGGCTTGACCGCACACTTCTTGCCTGTGATGCCGAAAATGTTTTTCCCGCACCTAACACCAACGTGTCTGTGTTTGTTGTTGATACCACTGGTGGATTGCATGCTGCAGAGGTATGCAACCTGTTGCGAAACAATGCAATCAGTGCCGATCGGGCCTTTGATAATCGGAGCATGAAAGCCCAAATGAAGGCAGCCGACAGAAGTGGCGCCGCAATCGCGTTGATCATTGGCACCGATGAAGTAGCCGCAGGGCATATCATCGTGCGTCCGATGAATTCTGGTCAACAATACGCAATCGCACAAGATCAGCTCGTTGCAGCAATACGCAGCGAACTACAGAAATGAGAGTAAGTACATGTCCGGTTCCAGTTCTTTAAACTCTTTAGTCAACGCGACGGCGCTGCGCACGCAGTTATGTGGCAGTCTGCGCCCCGAGCACATTGGTCAAACCGTCACTCTGTGCGGATGGATCGCTCGTCGCCGTGAACATGGCGAACACCTGGCGTTCCTTGATGTACGTGACTATTCCGGGGTAGTGCAGTGTGTGGTCAGCGATGTGAAGGATGTTCGTAACGAGTGGGTGGTGCAAATATCCGGCAAGGTGCAGGCTCGACCAGAAGGAACGATTAACGCCAACCTCCCAACGGGTGGTGTCGAACTTGTTGAGTGTCAACTCACAGTGCTGAATGCCGCCGAGTCTCCGCCGTTTCCAATCGATGCTCGTGCCGACGATGTGGATGAAGGCGTTCGCCTCAAGTTCCGCTATCTCGATATTCGCCGCGAGAGGATGCAAAAGAACTTGCGCATTCGAGCCAAGGTCAACTCGGCAATTCGTGGCGCAATGGAAGCCCAAAATTTTGTTGAGGTTGAGACTCCATTTTTGATGCCATCCACTCCAGAGGGTGCCCGTGAATTTTTGGTTCCTTCGCGCAAAGAGCCTGGATCGTTTTATGCGTTGCCGCAGTCGCCGCAGTTGTGGAAGCAGTTGTTGATGGTTGCTGGTATCGACCGGTACTACCAAATTGCTCGATGCTTGCGTGACGAAGACTTGCGAGCAGATCGCCAGTACGAGTTCATGCAGCTCGATGCCGAAATGAGTTTTGTAACCAAAGATGATGTACTGGCTGCGATTAGCAAAGCAGTTGTTGCAGCAGCCGAGGCTGCACTTGGTCAGACCCCGCCACCGATCGAGCAAATCACGTGGCACGATGCGATGAATCGCTTTGGTAGCGACAAACCAGACTTGCGTTTTGGAATGGAACTCATCGAGCTCACTGATGTATTTGCGGCAACCGAATTCAAGGCATTTGCAACAGCGAAATCGATTAAAGGTCTGCGAGTTGACGCAGCGACATACCCTGAGGCCGCCGCATCTGGACGCAGCAAGTTGGATGCTTTTACTGATCGCGCAAAGCAGATGGGTGCAAAGGGTTTGGTTTGGATCAAAGTAGGCGATGACCTTGCCTTGGATTCACCAGTTGCCAAATTTTTGAGCGATGCTGAACGCGCTGCACTGTTGAAGCAGATGCAGGCGAAGGCGGGCGACCTGCTGTTACTGGTTGCAGACGAATGGTCTACCTCATGTGAAGTCCTCGGACATTTACGCAATGACATCGGTCGTCCTCCAGTCCATGAAGGTCCGTACCGCTATGTGTGGGTGATTGACTTTCCACTATTCGTCGGTGTCAACGCAACAACTGGCAAGCCTCAACCAGGACATCATCCGTTTTGTCAACCTCACCCAGACGACATTGAGCGACTCGAGTCAGACCCGATGAGCGTTCGCGCACTTGCATACGACTTGGTGCTCAATGGCTGGGAGCTTGGCTCTGGTTCAATCCGAATTCATGACCCAGAGATGCAACGACGCGTATTCAGGCAGCTCGGTATCTCGGATGAAGATGCGGATCGTCGATTCGGTTTCTTCTTGCAGCCGTTCAAATATGGTGCACCACCACACGGTGGATTTGCATTCGGAACTGATCGTCTTGTGGCGATCTTGGCCGGCGAAGAAAACATTCGTGAAGTGATTGCATTTCCAAAAACGCAGTCGGGGAGCGATCCAATGACAAATGCTCCTACCCCTGTAGATCCTGCTCAGCTCAACGAGTTGGGCATTCGTTTGTTGCCACCTCCCGCAAAGAGTTAGCGAGCACGAGCGCTTGACTCAGGCCGACGATCTCTTCTCTGCGGCGGTGGCTGACAGGCTTCGCTCACAAGCACCACTCGCAGCGCGGCTGCGACCACGCACGTTGGATGAGATTGTCGGACAGGAGCATTTGATCGCTCAAGGTGCGCCGTTGCGCAAATTGATTGAGGCTGATCGCTTGTCGTCAGTAATTCTGTGGGGGCCACCGGGCACTGGCAAAACGACACTTGCTGAAGTTGTTGCGTCGAGTACTAATCGCGCGTTTGAAAGATTGTCTGCAGTGACATCGGGTGTCAAAGACGTGCGCGAAGCAATTGAGCGAGCAACCGATCGACTTGGACAACATGGGCGCTCCACGATTGTTTTTGTCGATGAGATCCATCGCTTCTCAACGTCGCAACAAGATGCTCTGCTTCCATCAGTTGAAAGTGGCATTATCACGTTGATCGGCGCAACTACGGAGAACCCATTTTTTGAAGTCAATGGTCCATTGCGAAGTCGAAGCACGATGTTTCGACTCGAGACTCTTGGTGTGGCAGCGATTCGCTGTTTGTTGGAACGCGGATTGACGGCAGAAGGTATGACTGCCGAAGATGATGCGCTGACAATACTTTCTCAGCGTGCGGCAGGAGATGGGCGACAAGGTCTTACTGCACTCGAAGTTGCATGCGCATTGGCGCGACCAAACAAGGTGACGACTGCTCATGTTGAAGCAGCACTTGGAGTGAGCGCATTAAATTATGGCCGTGACGATCACTATGACGTGGTCTCTGCATTTATTAAGAGCATTAGGGGAAGCAATGTCGATGCAGGAATCTTTTGGCTCGCACGCATGCTCGAAGCAGGAGACGATCCGCGGTTCATTGCACGTCGCCTCATCATCTTGGCCTCTGAAGATATAGGCATGGCAGACCCACAAGCATTAGTTGTAGCGGTTGCTGCAGCCCAAGCAGTCGATCATGTCGGACTTCCAGAAGCACAGCTCAATCTTGCGCAGGCGGTTGTGTATCTTGCTCAAGCACCAAAGAGCAATGGCTCTGCAGTTGCAATTTGGAATGCACGAAGCGATATTCGTCAAGGTGTCGATGTTGAGGTGCCTGCTCACCTTCGAGATGCGCATTATGCGGGCGCCGAAGTATTGGGTCATGGCACCGAATATCGCTCACCCCACGATGAGCAGCCGGTCGCAAAGGCAAGTAGTGAAAAGAAATCAAGTCAGAAAGTGGAACAGGACTATCTTCCTGCGCAAACTGATGGGGCGATTCGGCGGAGTGATCCGTATTACAAGCCGCCGCGTAGCTAGTGATATCAGTATCCAGATAATTGCTTCTGGATGTCAGCACACAACGAGGTGGTTTGAGATGATGAAGCGTCTGTTTTGGTTTTCGATGGGAGTCCTTGCCGGCGTGTTCGGTTGGCGCTACGTCAAGGAAAAGGCGAGGGACGCCGCGAGCCAGATCACTCCTGCCCAGGTGGCAAGTGATTTGTATGACGGTGCTGTCAAACTGGCCACTCAGGGAGCAGAAATCGTGCGCAACCTGCGTGCCAAAGACAGCAGTTTTGTGGCCGATCAGAGCGACGCTTCGCGAAGCAATATCAAGTAAGGCTGCACTGCTCGACAACTAGACTTGTCACAAATGTCGGCAAATAAAAGTTCAATCACATCGGCCAATCAGCTTCGCGAGGCCTTCACGGGCTTCTTTGAGTCGAAGGGCCACACGCCTGTGCAATCGGCGAGCCTGATCCCTCACGATCCGACCGTTCTTTTCACCGTTGCGGGCATGGTGCCGTTCAAGCCGTATTTTGTTGGTGACGAAGCAGCGCCATACAAGCGCGCTGTCAGCGTGCAAAAGTGCGCACGTGCTGGTGGCAAGCACAATGACCTTGATGACGTTGGGCGTACTAAGCGACATCTTGTGTTCTTTGAAATGATGGGCAACTTTAGTTTCGGCGATTATTTCAAATCTGACGCAATCCCATGGTCATGGGAACTCGTTACCGAGGTTTTTGGATTCGACGGCGACCAACTGTGGATCACTGTGCACGAGAGCGACGATGAGGCTGAGCAAATTTGGCACGACGTCGTTGGTGTACCGATGAATCGCATTCAACGACTTGGTGATGCAGACAATTTTTGGCAGATGGGTGATACGGGCCCCTGCGGACCATGTTCGGAAATTCATATTGATCGCGGTGCAGCCTTCGGGCCTGACGGTGGTCCGCTCAACGACAAGAAGGGCGACCGCTTTCTCGAATTTTGGAACCTGGTGTTTATGCAGTTCAACCAGGCCAAGGACGGGTCACGCACACCATTGCCGAAACCATCAATCGACACCGGAGCGGGACTCGAAAGAATTCTTGCTTTGATGCAAGGCACCGATTCGGTGTGGGAGACAGACGTGTTGTTTCCACTTGTGCAACAAGCACAGTCACTCACGTCCGCCAAATATCGCGCTGGTGATTACGACGACCGAGACAGCTTTAGTTTGCGTGTGTTGGCAGAGCATGCAAGGTCGGCAACGATGCTCGTCAATGACGGCGTGTTCCCGTCCAACGAGGGCAGAGGCTATGTATTGCGACGAATCATTCGTCGAGCAGTGCGACACGCGTATTTGTTGGGCACAGAAAAATTGGTCATGCCGAAATTGACAGAGACGGCTCTTGAAGTCATGCGCTCTGCATATCCCGAACTTGATGCCAATAAAGACTTCATCTTGGGGGTACTGACCAAGGAGGAAGAGAGTTTCCGCCAGACTCTGAAGACTGGCGTCACAATTCTTGAAGATGAACTATCGGGTGGAGCAAAGAAGCTCGGTGGAAGCACCGCGTTTTTGTTGCACGACACATATGGATTTCCGCTCGAGTTGACGCAAGAGATTGCCAGCGAGCGCAATGTTGAAGTAGATGTAGAAGGTTTCGAAAAGGAAATGTCAGCGCAGCGCAAGCGTGCCAAGAGTGCGCGTAAGGGCGCAGCTGTCGATGCTTCATCTGTCGAGAGCTATAGGGCTGTGATGGAACAACACGGCACAACTACATTCGTTGGCTACGAGACAACAGAGTCGACAAGCACGGTTTTGACTGTCTTGCCCGTTGTGAGTGATTCGACTGAAGGCGGCAACACCGTCGAGATTTTTCTTGATCTCACGGCTTTTTATGCCGAGAGTGGTGGTCAAGTTGGCGATACGGGAGTGATTACATCATCAACTGGCGAAGCGCGTGTTGTCGATACGACTTTCGCTTTGCCGGGTTTGAGAAAACACACTTGCGAGATGACGCGTGGAGTCATCGAGTCTGGCCAGCAAGTGCAGGCTTCTGTAGACGTCCTAGTTCGTGATGCAACTCGACGCAACCACACTGCAACACACGTATTGCATTGGGCCTTGCGCCAGGTATTGGGTGAGCATGTGAAACAGGCAGGTTCGTTGGTGTCAGACGAGCGACTCCGCTTCGACTTCAGTCATTATGCAAGTGTCACTCAGGACGAGATCGAGCAGATTGAGCGTCTGGCTAATAGTGAAGTGCTACGCAACACTCAGACACGAAACTATGAAACATCCAAAGATGAAGCAACTGCCGCAGGAGCAATTGCCTTTTTCGGCGACAAATATGGCGACATGGTGCGTGTGTTAGAGGCTGGAAATTCAATCGAGTTGTGCGGTGGTACGCATGTTCGTGCCACTGGTGATATTGGTTTGATCAAGATCGTGGCAGAGTCTTCAATTGGATCGAACCTGCGACGGATCGAAGCGGTAACGGGCGAGAATGCACTCAATTTTGTATTGGATGCCTCACGCACGCTGCACTCTGCAGCCGACTTGTTGGGTGCAAGTTCGACAGACATGGTTGCAACTGTCAAACGTAAATTGAGTGAAATCAAGGGTCTGCAAGACGAAATCAAGCAGTTGCGCGGTGCTCAGGCCCGACAGCTTGCAGGCGGACTTGCAGCAAAACATGTCAATGGTGTTGTGATTTCTCGAGTTGATGGCATCACACCAAACGACTTGCGTGAGTTGGCACTTGCTGTTCGTCAAGATGCACAAGTGAAGCTTGTTGTGTTGGGTGGTGTAACCGATACCGGTGGCGTTGCACTCGTGGCAACCGTGTCAAGCGGTGTTTCGCTGTCGGCGGGTGAATTGATAAAGGACGCTGCCAAAGCCGTGGGCGGTGGAGGCGGTGGCAAGGGAGATATTGCAACAGCAGGTGGGAAAAATCCCGCAGCGCTTGACGAAGCGCTTGAAATTGCCAGACGAGTGGCGACTGAAGCCATCGGTTCGTAACATGCGCGCACTCGGGGTAGATCTCGGGACAAAGCGAATTGGTCTTGCAACAAGTGACGCAAGTGCAACTATTGCTACACCACTGCAGGTTTTGAATCGCAGTGGTTCGCGGTTGCAAGATCATCAAGCAATTGCTGCGATTGTGCAGGAGTACGAAATTGATTGCGTCGTTGTGGGGATGCCCCTCAACATGTCGGGCGATGTCGGTGCTGCAGCGCAATCTGCCACTGTTGAAGTTGGGCAGATGGCTAGCGTTGTGGGAGTGCCTGTTCTCACCTATGACGAGCGGTTGACAACGGTGAGTGCTCACCAAATTTTGCAGGGCAATAATGTGAATGCAAAAGACAGAAAATTAGTTGTCGATAAGGTCGCTGCTGCTGTGATGTTGCAGTCTTGGTTGGATGCACAGAAACAAAATTCGAACAATGGCTGATTCACCCGCTGATCAGCCGATTGATCCGCTGATCAAATCAGCAAGGACAGATAAGCAAGTAGCCGAGAATTGGCACGACGACCCATGGGACATTGTTGTGGATAACAGTGATTCCAGTGTCGAACCACGCGACTTTCGAGAGATGGCCCCGATACTGCGAGTTGTATTAGCCGCAGTGGTGTGTTTCTCATTATTCCTAGGCGCGATTGGACTGTGGTATCTGCATAAGGTCAATCCATCTGGTGGCTCAAGCGTAGGAGTCTCATTTACTGTCAATGATGGCGACAGTGTCTCAAGTGTGAGCTCGCGTCTCGAGTCTGAGGGTTTTATTACAAGTGCTGGAGTATTCCGCTGGTACGTCGGTCGAAAAGGCGGCATCGAACTGACACCTGGGTATTACGCAATTAGGCCCCATGATCACATGGGCAACATCATGAAAGTTCTCTCAACGCCGCCATCTGCAACGTTCGTCAAGGTGACGTTCCCTGAAGGTTTCACTCTTTTGCAAATGGCTAAGCGTCTAGCCGAAAAGACATTGCGACTCAATGCCGACTTGTTTAACCAAGCCGCACAAGACCCGGCTATTGAATCTGTGTACCGACCTGCGGCACAGACTTCACTTGAGGGATTGTTGTTTCCCGACACGTATCAGATTTCTGGTGATGAGTCCGAGAGTCAGGTAGTTGCGCGGATGGTGCAGTTGATGGAGCGCGTCGGACGACAAGAGGGACTCGATAAGTCTCAGGATCTCGTCGGGTTTTCGCCATACAAAACTCTGGTGATTGCGTCGATGATTGAACGAGAAGCAAAGACAGAAGGGGATCGCGCGAAGATCGCACGCGTGATCTATAACAGACTTGAACTTGGAATGAAGTTGCAGATAGATGCAACGCTGTATTACGCAGCCCCAGAAGGTTCAACATTTACTCAAGCAAAAGAACTCGATACGCCGTACAACACATATTTGTATAAAGGTCTGACTCCAACGCCAATAGCCAATCCTGGCCGGGCATCTATTGCGGCTGCGCTAAATCCCGCTCAAGACCCGTTGCAAAATGACCCAATCTGCAAGGGTGTTGCAAAGCCGTGTCGCTATCTGTTCTATGTGCTGTCGGACAAAGATGGCAACCACGCATTTGCTGCGGATCTTGCTCAACATGAAGCAAATGTTGAAGCATCTCGGGCCGCAGGGCTACTGCCATGACGATTCAAGTGGCAGCAATAATCGGTGATCCAGTTGTACAGAGTTTGTCGCCTGCAATGCATAATGCGGTGTTTCATCAACGAAAAACTGATTGGACATACGTAGCAATGGAAGTGCATGAAGACGCGCTTGCTGGAGTGTTGCAGACACTCGGTGGCAAGAGCATTAATGCATTTTCTGTAACCATGCCGCACAAAGAGAGAGTTTTTGAAATGTTGTCTACTGCGTTGAATGAGTTAGGGGAGGTTGACGAGTCTGCAAAGGCTGCACAGTCAGTAAATACGATTGCGATCAGCGATGGTCGAATGATTGGATCCAATACCGATGGCGATGGTTGTTGCAATGCAATCGAGCAGGCTGGTGTTGGCATAGCAGGATCTCGCGTTGTGATTGTGGGTGCCGGCGGCACTGCCCGAGCGATAGTCGCAACGCTTGAACGGCGTGGCGCAAGCGATGTTGTAGTCATTAACCGCACAGAGTCGCGCGCACAGGATGTGATTGCTGCTGCAACTGTCGCACGCATTGGAACTGTTGATGACATTGCAACTGCAAATATTTTGATCAATGCGACTTCTGTCGGCATGGGCAGTCAAGAAACTCCCGTTGAACAGGCTCGGCTGCATTCGTCTCTTGTGGTGCTTGATGCGGTGTATTACCCGCTCGAGACAACGCTGTTGCGAGACGCAAAACGTGCTGGAGCAAAAACAGTGGATGGATTGTGGATGTTGGTACATCAAGGAGCATTGCAGCAACTTGCGTGGTTCAACGAGATTGGTGATGTGCAATTGATGCGTCAGGCTGCGCTCGACGAATTGGCGAATCGTGCTTTGCACAACCCTGAATAGCCGCGCTCATTAATAGCCGCGCTCATTAATAGCCATAGTCGACTCGTAAGCCACAGGTAGTCTGTAGGTATGTTGCGTTACTTGACCGCAGGCGAAAGCCATGGCCAGGCCCTCGTGGTCATTGTTGAAGGTTTGCCTGCAGGGCTTGAGGTCACCGCAGAGCAGGTACAAAATGAACTTGCGCGTCGGCGACTCGGATATGGGCGCGGACCACGACAGCGCTTTGAAGAAGATGAGATCGTATTGCTCGGTGGAATTCGCCACGGTCGCACTCTTGGTTCGCCTGTTGCAATTGAAATCAAGAATAGTGAGTGGTCGAGGAGCGACGTGTGGCACGAAGAGATGTCACCAGCGCCCGGCAAAACAAAGAAGCCACTAACTCAGCCTCGTCCCGGTCACGCCGATTTGACGGGAATGCAGAAGTACGGTTTCGACGATGCACGGGATGTATTGGAGCGTGCCAGTGCGCGTGAGACTGCAGCACGTGTTGCCGCAGGGGCGCTCGCCAAAATTTTTCTAGGAACTATCGGCGTTGAAATTCTTTCGCACGTTGTGCAAATGGGAAGCGCCCGCAATACCACGGCGGTGCGTCCGCTCATGAGTGACTTGGCATTGGTTGACGAATCTCCCGTTCGCTGCTTCAACAAGGAATCAGAAGCACAGATGATTACTCAGATCGAGGCAGCGGCAAAAGATGGTGACAGCCTGGGCGGCATTGTTGAAGTCCTTGCATATGGAATGCCTGTTGGTTTGGGAAGTTATGTGCATTGGGATCGCAAGCTCGATGGTTTGCTGGCGCAAGCAATGATGAGTATTCAGGCAGTGAAGGGCGTCGAGATCGGCGACGGTTTTGAAGTTGCTGGCCGACGAGGAAGCGAAGCGCATGATCCGATCGTGTGGGATGAATCAAATAAGTCATACCGACGTGAGAGCACATTGGCTGGTGGCACCGAGGGTGGCATGACAACTGGCGAATTGTTGGTTGTTCGTGCAGCAATGAAACCTCTCGCAACGTTAAATCGACCAACGATGAAGACCGTCGACACAGTCACCAAACAAGAAGTGGTGAGTTTCAAAGAACGAACCGATGTGACTGCAGTTCCTGCTATGGGTGTAGTTGCAGAAACCATGGTTGCACTCGTGCTTGCCAATGAGGCACAGCGTAAATTTGGTGGAGACTCGGTTGCTGAGTTTGTGCGCAATGCTCAGGCATCTGCTGCATCGTTGAAGTGAGCGTTTCGACTCGACCGGTGATGAAAGCTCAACCGTCAGCACCAAAATCTGGCGTGGTCGTGCTCGTCGGTGTGATGGGAACAGGAAAGTCGACCGTTGGCTTCGGCATCGCGCATGCTTTGCAGTGTTCATTCGTAGATCTGGACGCTCAGATCACAAAATCAGCGAAATGCACGGTGAATGAGATTTTTTCGCGTGGTGGTGAAGCAGAATTTCGCGCCGTCGAAACAGATGTGTTGGCGACGGTGCTGGATGACGCCTGTGCGCTGATTGCCAAACAGGCAGCACTTTCCGTAGTTGTTGCCACTGGTGGCGGCGCAATCATCTCGAAAGCCAATAGAGACAGGATTACTTCTGCTGCTGATCACGTGATTTGGCTAGATGCGCATGTGGATGAATTGGTAAAACGTACCTCGTCTTCCAAAACCGCAAGACCGCTTTTGTCTGACAATCCACAACAAGTTTTGAGCGCACTCAGTGATGAGCGTGCTGGTTTATATGAGCAAGTTGCCACAGCTAAAATCGATACAACTGGAAAGCAAATCGATCAAGTGATTGATGCTGCGCTACAGATTCTTCGTCAGTCGGAGCAAAAATGAGTCGCCAGCAAGTAACCGTGCAACTTGGGGATCGTTCGTATCCGGTGATTGTCGGAGCCGGTGTGCGAGTCGAACTTGATGCGGTGTTACCTACAACCGCTCGCCGCGCGGTGATCGTGACGCAGCAGTCCATACCCATCCAGGTTGAGACCGATATTCCAAGCACCATAGTGGTGATTGGTGACGGAGAACAACATAAGACGATGGCCACTGTTGAGCATGTCGTGCGACAATTTGCTGCTGCGGGGCTCAATCGCAATGACGTCGTCATCGGAGTCGGTGGAGGTTTGGTAACAGATGTTGCTGGTTTTGCTGCAGCATCGTGGCATCGAGGTACACCAGTAGTGCATGTGTCTACATCACTAGTTGGAATGGTTGATGCTGCAATCGGCGGTAAGACTGGTGTCAATTTGCCAGAAGGAAAAAATCTAGTTGGTGCATTTTGGCAACCGCACGCCGTGCTGTGCGACACCGATGCATTGGCAACATTGCCAGAACGAGAATTGCGTTGCGGCTATGGCGAGATGGCGAAATATCATTTTTTGACGGGAGACGACTTATTGGCGATGGATCGCACATCGCGAATTGCGCGTTGTGTGCGGATCAAAGCCGACATCGTGGCAAGCGACGAACGAGAAGGTGGTCTTCGCGCCGTACTCAACTATGGGCACACGCTTGGTCACGCACTGGAGATTGCGACCGGATTCGATATCGCTCACGGAGAGTCAGTTGCCGTTGGAATGATTTTTGCTGCGCACCTTGCCCATATTCTTGGGCGGATTGACGAAGAGAGAGTTGCATACCATCAGCAGGTTGTGGCCGGTGCTTACGGTCTGTCTACTGCATTGCCGCGAGATTGCCGTGCAGAGGACTTGACGGCATTGATGATGTCCGACAAAAAGGCTTTACACGGTTTGACCTTCGTACTGGATGGACCGAATGGGGTTGAACTTGTTGCAGATGTTTCGATGAAAGCAGTGACTCAAGCATTCAGTCGCATGGAAGTACGATAAGAACATGGCTCGTTCGATCAAGATTTTGTTGCTTAACGGTCCGAATCTCAATCTGCTTGGTTCTCGTGAGCCAGAAATTTATGGCAAGGCGACCCTGCAAGATCACGTTGCCGCGGCATCACAAGCAGCAGTTGCGGCAGGCTTCGAGCTGGATGCATTTCAGAGCAACAGTGCTTCCGATTTGGTGGACAAGATTCATGATGCTCGCACCAAGTATTCAGCGATCATTATTAACCCTGGTGCGTTTACGCATTATGCGTGGAGTATCTCTGACGCGCTCAATGCTTTTGATGGACCAGTGGTTGAAGTGCACATCTCGAATCCTCAATCGCGTGAGTCGTGGCGACACACGAGCGTCGTTGCGCCCGTTTCGATCGGAACAATTGCGGGATTCGGTCAGCAGAGTTATGTGCTCGGTGTGCAAGCAATTGCGCACTACCTCAACAACAACTAGCAAGGTGTTGCGGCCTTGAACTCGCAACAGCTTTCCAAATTGCCGCCGTTATTGGTGACTGGTCGTTTGCAGCGAGCTCTCGAAATTGCACGAGATACGTGTGGAGTAAACGCGCTCGTTGTTGTATCAATAGACAACATTCGCTGGCTCACGGGCTTCACCGGATCTACTGCAACGCTTGTAGTAAAAGATAACGACTCGGTTCTGATTGTTGATGGGCGATACACACAACAAGCAGTCGATCAGCTTCGTTTATCGGATGCTTCGGCGAGGGTCGTTGAGGCTCGCACACAGGCACTGCAAATGCAGCAACTCTCGCGAGAGCTTTTAGGTATCAAGAATTGCGGTTTCGATTCGAGCGAAATCACGATGCTCAACTTCGAGACGATGGTCGCGCAAGTTGCTTGTTCGCTTATTGCTGCTAACGGCGTGGTGCAACAGTTGCGTCGAGTCAAAACAGAAGCAGAGATTAGACGCATGCAGTTGGCAGCGCACGCTACCGATTTGGCGCTAGCCGATGTGCAATCAATGCTTGAGGATGCAATGTCGAATCAGATATCCGAGCGAGATGTCCGAGACGAATTGGAGTACAAAATGCGACGTTACGGCGCAGATGGTCCGAGTTATGAAACGATCGTGGCAACGGGTGAGAACTCTGTCAAGCCCCATCACCGACCAACAGACACCATTATTCGCGAAGGCGATTCGGTGGTCATCGACGTGGGCGGTCTAGTGGATGGCTATCACTCGGATATGACACGTACCTATTTGATTGGTCAAGTGGCACCAGAACTTTCAGAAATTCATGATCTTGTGTTGTGTGCGCAACGCGAAGGAGTGCTTGCTGTGCGACCAGGTGTGAGCGGTTCGTCAATTGATGAGGTTTGTCGAAGCATTATCGCGGAGGCTGGTTACGGACCAGATTTCATTCATGGCACAGGGCATGGCGTTGGACTGCAAATTCACGAAATGCCTTGGGTGCGCTCAGACTTCATGGAGCCATTGCAGTGTGGCGAGGTAGTGACCGTAGAGCCAGGGGTCTATCGTGTAGGTGTTGGAGGAGTGCGGATAGAGGATTTAATTCTTGTAACCGCAACATCCAGCCAAACCCTCACCCTGAGTCAGAAAGAATCTTTGTGCCTGCCATCTCGACGAATGATCTGAAAAACGGAGTTTCCCTCAACATCGATAACACGTTGTACACCGTTGTCGAATTTCAACACGTAAAACCTGGCAAGGGTGGAGCGTTCGTGCGCACCAAATTGCGCAACCTTCGCACGGGCAACATGCTTGAGCGCACATTTAACGCTGGTATCAAAGTTGAGCAAGCCATTCTTGACAAGCGCGACATGCAGTTTTTGTACAAAGATGGTGATGACTACGTCTTTATGGACAACGTAACTTACGATCAATTGACGATCAAGCCTGTAGCTCTCGGTGACGCAGCTGATTACTTGATTGAAAATGCAGTAGCGATGATCGCAAGTTACGGCGACGAAATCGTCAGCGTTGAAATTCCACCTTCAGTTGAGCTCGAAATTGCATTCACCGAGCCAGGTATGCAGGGAGATCGAGTGTCTGGTGCACGCAAGCCAGCGACGTTGCAGACAGGCAAAGTAATTCAGGTTCCGTTGTTCGTCAACATTGGCGACCGCGTCAAGGTTGATACTCGCACTGCCGAATATGTGACTCGCGTCTGACCGTGACGGACGACAAAAAACCGCGCACAGGGGGCAAGACCGCTCGCTCGGATGCCCGCGAGCGTGCAATGCATGTTTTGTATGAGGCAGACACCAAAGGGTTGACCGGAACCGAAGTGCTTGCAATACAAGTACTGAGTGTCGATGACCTGACAACAGAGATTGTGACGGGAGTATCAACGCATCTGGACGAGATAGATGGTCACATAGTTGAGTGTGCAAATGGCTGGACACTTGCCCGTATGCCAGTGATTGATCGAAATGTTTTGAGAATGGCCGTGTTTGAGCTGTCTTATAGCCACGATGTGCCGGTTGCTGTGGTGATCAATGAAGCAGTCGAACTAGCAAAAACATTTTCAACTGATGATTCTGGACGCTTTGTCAACGGTGTGTTATCGGCGATTTCTAAAGTGGTTCGCGTCACTTCGTAGCAATGAATCGCTTGTCCGCTCGAGTCCGACGCATGTCGTCGTGGACTCTTGTAGTTGCGGCGGCAATTACTGCGTACGCCTGCTATTTCAGTTTTACCACGGTGCAGATTCATCGTGGGCTCGGCACATCGGCGTATGACTTCGGTCTGTACGACCAAGGCATTTGGCTGTTGTCAGAGGGCAAAACTCCATTTGTGACATTGATGGGTCGCAATCTGTTTGGCGATCACACGTCATTTATTCTGTTGTTGCTTGTGCCGCTCATGTGGATTTTTTCATCTACGAGCATGCTGTTTGTTGTGCAATCAGTGGTGATCGCATGTGGCGCCATTCCGATATATGCATATGCTCGAAAACGACTTGAGAGCGATGCGCTTGGTTGCGTGTTTGCTTGCACATACTTGCTCTACCCAGCAGTGAGTTGGACAAATGTTGAGAATTTTCACCCAGATTCGTTTTTGGGTTTGTTCATCGCGGTCGCTCTCTGGGCTGCTTTGATTCGTAAATGGCGATGGTATGTAGTGGCTGTCGTGTTGGCATTGTTGGTCAAAGAAGATGTTGTGTTGGTGGTGGCACCAATTGGAGTCTGGGTGGCGTTGCGTCGAGATGTGCGTATTGGCATAGCAACGGTTGTCGGTGCGATTGGAGCAGCGTTGCTGTGTTTTCTTGTTGTGATTCGCGACTTGACCGGAACGGCCTTTAGGAATTCGTGGCGCATACCTTTTGGTGGTGTAGGCGGACTTCTTAAGACGGCGCTTACAGCGCCATTAACTCTGCTCCGTTATCTGACTAGCGATGGTCGCATGACATATTTGATGCAGATGTTGTTGCCAACAGGGGGCATGTTCTTTATTGCTCCGAGCGTGGCGTTGGTCGGGTTCACGGTGCTGTTGTCCAATATCGTCAGTACGTTTTACTACCAATACCAAATTCAATATCACTATTCACTTGTTGTTGCGCCGATTTTGATATTTGGCAATGTCTACGCAATTGGTCGATTGAGTAAACCTGCACGTCGTAGAGCAACATCGGTTGTGGCGGCGTGCGCGCTTGTGGGCGCGTTGTTGCTGGCGCCGTTGCCGTTTGCACGCAACCAAATTCAGAAGTTTCCACCTTCAAATTCGTCGGTTGCGGCGGCCCATAGATTGTTCGCTCAAATACCATCCGAGGCCGTGATCTCTGTGTTTCATCCACTGTCGGCGCAGTTGGCCCGCCGAGAACGCGTCTATGTTTTTCCAAATCCATTCCGTCGTGCACTGTACGGTCCAGACGTGTTTGCGGCTGGAGACAGACTGGATTTCGCGGACGAAATTGAGTACGTGATGTTGCCAATTGCGCTCACAAGAGAATCCGAAGAGGTGTGGCGGTCAGAGATCCACGACTATGTACTTGTGGATTCCAACGAGTGGTGGATTCTGTATCGCCATCGATAAAAGGTGCTACAGTCAGTGACGCATTCATCAGAATGCAAGTCGTTAATTGAACCCTGTGAGGTTCAAACGAAGGGATAACAGTGAGTAGTGCACCACAATCGGCAGTTGCCGTCATGTCTGGCCCCGATGTCACTCGAGCTATTAGTCGTATTGCTCATGAAATTGTTGAGCGCAATCACGGTGTTGAAAACGTCGTACTGGTTGGTTTGCAACGGGGTGGCACGTGGATTGCAGATGCCTTAGGTGAACGAATCTCATCGATTGAGCCAAACTTTGCAGTACCAGTAGGTTCGCTTGACCCAACTATGTATCGCGACGACATCGGACTGAGGCCCGTGGTCGCAGGATCAGCGAGCCATATTCCTTGTGACATCACCGGCGCGACCGTCGTATTAATTGATGATGTTCTGTATACGGGAAGAACGGTGCGTGCTGCACTTGAGGGGTTAAACAATTTTGGACGACCGCGCGCAGTTCAACTTGCTGTATTGGTTGATCGTGGGCATCGCGAACTACCCATACGACCCGATTATGTGGGCAAGAACATGCCAACACAAACGACAGACGAAGTGGATGTCTCGGCAGAAGGCGTAGTCGTTACCTCGGTAGCAGGGGCGTCTTCGTGAAGCATCTGCGTTCCATTTCCGAGTTGGATGCAGATGGATTGTCTCGCATACTCAAACTCACCGAGAGCATGGCAGAGATCAATACCCGAGCAGTGCCAAAAGTTCCTGCATTGCGTGGCAAGACGGTGGTGAGCCTATTTTTTGAAGACTCGACTCGAACGCGATTGAGTTTTGAGACTGCAGCAAAGCGTCTGTCGGCGGAGACGATGAATTTCAGTGTTTCTACATCGAGTGTCAACAAAGGTGAAAGTCTGCGCGACACAATTGAGACCATCACCGACATGGGTGTTGACGCATTTGTTGTGCGCCACAAATCAGTTGGTGTGCCATGGCAAATTTCGCAATGGACAAATGCCTCGATTGTCAATGCTGGAGATGGGGCTCATCAGCACCCAACGCAGGCACTTGTGGACTGTTTTACGGTTCGTGAGGCTCTTGGTAGACAAGATCTCAGCGGACTCAATCTGACAATCGTCGGCGATATCAAACACAGCCGGGTTGCACGAAGCAACATCCAAGCTTTTTCTCTGCTCGGCGCAAATATCACGTTGGTTGCGCCTCCAACGCTCTTGCCACTAAACATCGAGCATTGGCCGGTGAAGGTGAGCAATGATTTGGACGCAGTGCTCGCAAGCACTGATGTGTTGTATATGTTGCGGCTGCAAAGCGAACGGATGGCGCAAGGTTTGGTGCCGAGTCTGCATGAATACAGCACGCGGTACGGACTCGATGAGAAACGCGTTGTGGCACTGCAGTCGAGTGCCGTGGTGATGCATCCAGGACCGATGAATCGCGGCGTCGAAATGTTGATTGACCCAAGCGACATACCAAATTCGTTGATTCATCGACAGGTTACGAACGGTGTATCAGTACGTATGGCCGTGCTATTCGATTTGCTTTCAGCGGAGGAGCTGTCATGACGATTGTGGTCAAAGGTGGGAGTGTCGTGGGGGTGAGTGGTGTCGAAAAAGTCGATGTACTCGTTGACAATGACATCATCGTGAAGGTTGGCAAAAATTTGACAGGCGATATCGCGCTTGATGCAACTGGTTGTCACATCTTTCCTGGTTTTGTCGATTTGCATGCACACTTGCGCGAGCCAGGACGCGAAGATACCGAAACAATCGAAACCGCTAGTCGTGCAGGTGCAAAGGGTGGTTACACGGCATTGATCGCGATGCCCAACACCAATCCAGCACACGACTCGGTCACGGTGATTGAGTTTGTGCGTGAACAAGGACGCAAAGCAGGTTTGCTCGATGTGTTTCCAAGTGGCTGCATCACCATGGGGCGTCAAGGTGAAGCACTTGCACCATTGGCCGAATTGAGTGCTGCTGGTGTGCGCATCTTCACCGATGACGGATCTGGGGTGCAGGACCCTGTATTGATGGGTCGTGCAATGCAATACGCAAAATCACTCGGAATAACCATGGCGCAACATTGTGAAGTCTCGGCGCTCACACAAGGTGCAGTCATGAACGAGTGTGGTTGTTCTTCGGACATGGGTGTGCCAGGCTGGCCTGCAATTGCCGAAGAGATGATGGTGCAACGAGATATTGAGATGTCTCGAATAACTGGTGCATCGGTGCATTTTCTGCACTTGTCTACAGCGAGGTCAGTCGAGTTGGTACGTGCTGCAAAAAGCGAGGGTCTCAACGTAACGGCTGAGGTGACGCCGCATCACCTTTCATTAACGCAGGAGTTGCTGACGACATTCGATCCCATTTATAAAGTCAATCCACCACTGAGGAGCATGACTGACATTAAAGCGCTCAAGTCGGGTCTGTTGGACGGAACCATCGATGCAGTGGCCACCGACCACGCGCCACACGCCAGAAGAGAAAAAGAACTCTCACTCGATCAGGCGCCACCGGGAATGATCGGTTTGGAAACAGCCCTTGGCGTTGTGTTGTCTTGTGTTGAACTCGATCCTGTGCAAATCGCTGCAGTGATGTCACGAAACCCCGCACGAATAGCCCAGATCACCGATAATCACGGTTGCAACATTGAAGTAGGCGACACAGCCAATCTGTGTGTCGTTGACTTGGATGCGATGTGGCAAGTGAATCCTGCCAAGTTGGCGAGCAAGAGCAAAAATACTCCCTTCGTTGGGAGACAATTGCGAGGTATGGTGCGCAGCACGATGTATCGCGGGCAAATCACTGTTCAAGATGGGGAAGCACAGAAATGACAATTCGCGAATCAGTGTTGGTGCTTCGAGATGGAAGCGTTTTTGAAGGTGAGGCAATAGGGGCAGACCCTGTCGGCGGCATCGCAAGTGGCGAGGTTGTCTTTCATACTGCGCTAACTGGTTATCAAGAAGTGATTTCCGATCCTTCGTATGCCGGTCAGATCATTACGTTTACAACACCGCATATTGGCAACTATGGAACCACACCGCTCGACAACGAGTCGTCACACGTGTTTGCTCGCGGTGTGATCGTGCGTGAGATGTCGCAGCGACGGAGCAACTGGCGAGCCAACAACGATCTTGACGCCTACTTACGTGGAATGAATGTGAGCGGTATTGCAGGCATTGACACCCGAAGACTCACTCGAGTTCTTCGCGATACAGGCGCGATGCCTGGTGCTTTTGGTCAGGCGAGCGAGGCAAGTGTGTTGGCTCGAGCACAAAGTGAGTTGGGCACATCTGGTATCGATTTGGTGAAACAGGTAACGACAACTCAGCCATACGTCGTTGGTGGCGGGCATTTGAAAGTCGTTGCATACGATTTCGGAATCAAGAGCACCATTCTTCGATGCTTGAGCGAAATAGCAACGGTGCATGTAGTGCCTGCGCACTATTCGGCCGAGCAAGTTTTGGCGCTGCAACCCGATGGTGTGTTCTTGTCTAACGGCCCAGGGGATCCGGAAACGGTTGACGGCGCGCCTGCTGCAATTCGTGCCATCATCGAACAGGGCGTTCCGATGTTTGGTATCTGTCTCGGTCATCAACTCATGGCACTTGCACTTGGAGGCAAGACCTTCAAGCTGCCATTTGGTCATCACGGAGCAAACCATCCTGTTCGCAACTTGCGCACAGGTTCGGTTGAGATCACAAGCCAAAATCACAACTTCTGTGTAGACCCTGCATCGCTCAGCGATGTCGCCGACATCACGCACACCAATCTCAATGATCAAACCAATGAAGGCATGCGCGTTCGGGATGTTCGCGCATTCAGCGTGCAGTATCACCCCGAAGCCGGTCCTGGCCCGCACGACAGTCGATATTTGTTTAATGAATTTGCACAACTGATGGGACAACGCTGATGCCTCGCCGCAGTGATTTGAAATCAATTTTGATTATCGGCTCAGGCCCCATTGTCATTGGCCAGGCGTGTGAGTTTGACTACTCGGGCACGCAAGCATGTCGAGTGCTGAAAGAGGAGGGCTATCGCGTGATTTTGGCCAACTCAAACCCGGCCACGATCATGACCGACCCAGATTTTGCAGATCGTACGTACATCGAACCTCTCACTGTTGACGTGGTTGCTGCCATTATCGCAAGAGAAAAACCAGATGCGGTTTTGCCTACTCTCGGAGGCCAGACTGCATTGAATCTTGCAATGGCGTTGCACGCCCGTGGATTGGTTGGAGTGCCAGGTACTCCCGAACTGATTGGAGCGAATGCTGAGGCAATCGCAACAGCAGAGGATCGCGAAAAATTCAAGATCGCAATGATCGAAATTGGACTGAACGTGCCTGTGAGCGGTGTGGCTCACAACATGGAAGAAGCCTTGGTTGTGCGCGACGAAATTGGGTTGCCAGCCATTATTCGTCCTGCATACATCTTGGGCGGTCGCGGCACCGGCATAGCGCATAACGAAGAAGACTTCAAAAAGATTGTTGCGGACGGCTTGTTGGCTAGCCCAATCAATGAAGTATTGATTGAAACTTCGATTGCTGGTTGGAAAGAGTACGAACTTGAAGTGATGCGCGATCGTGCCGACAACTGCGTGATCATCTGTTCAATTGAAAATATTGATCCGATGGGAGTCCACACAGGTGACTCCATCACCGTTGCGCCAGCGATGACGCTGTCCGACGTTGAATATCAAAAAATGCGAGATGCAGCATTTGCCTGTATCAGACGAGTTGGCGTCGAGACTGGCGGATCCAATGTGCAATTTGCAGTCAACCCACTGACAGGCGAGCAGGTGGTGATCGAGATGAACCCGCGGGTTTCGCGTTCGTCCGCTTTGGCATCCAAAGCAACTGGCTTTCCGATCGCCAAGATTGCCGCGAAGTTGGCAGTTGGGTACACCTTGGATGAGATTTCTAATGACATCACCAAGATGACTCCGGCAAGTTTCGAGCCAGTGATTGACTACGTGGTAACCAAAATTCCGCGCTGGGCCTTCGAGAAGTTTCCTGGCACATCAGGAGTGCTTGGCACGCAGATGCAAAGTGTTGGTGAAGCGATGTCAATAGGCAGGACTTTTGCTGAAAGCTTGCAGAAGGCGCTGCGCTCGCTTGAAAATGGCCGTTCTGGATTGAACTGTGATCCACCAGAACTGTTGATGCGTGAGAAGTCAGACGATGAGATGTTGGCGCAGATTGCAATCCCTACGCCTGAGCGCATCTTCCAGGTAGGAGAGTGTGTTCGCCGGGGTATCTCGCGCGAGCGCATTTATGATGCGTGTCGCATTGACTACTGGTTTCTCGACCAGATGTCGATGATCACCGACGAGCGTGCGGAATTGGATGCATGTGGTATCGACAAGATGACGGTGCGTTCGTGGCGTCGTGCAAAACGTCTCGGGTTTTCCGATGCGCAATTGGCATATCTCTGGAAGGTCTCTGAGTCAACTGTGCGAGCAACACGCATCGCAGCAGGTGTCATTCCTACGTATAAAGCAGTTGACACATGCAGTGCCGAGTTTGCTGCTCAAACTCCTTACCACTACTCGACATACGAAGATGAAAATGAAGTACATAACTCGACGAAGCCCAAAGTTATTATTTTAGGTAGTGGGCCAAATCGCATTGGTCAGGGAATCGAGTTTGACTACTGCTGTGTACACGCGAGTTTCGCTCTGCGCGATGCAGGCTTCGAAACAATCATGGTCAATTGCAACCCAGAAACTGTGTCAACCGACTACGACACTTCTGATCGCTTGTACTTCGAACCATTGACGCAAGAAGATGTAATGAATGTGATCGAAGCGGAAACACTTGCTGGCGGAGTTGCACCTCGAGTAATCGTCGGTTTGGGTGGACAGACACCACTGAAGCTGGCAAATCACATCCCGGTTGAACTCATCGCTGGCACATCGCCACATTCAATTGATCTTGCCGAGGATCGCAAGAAGTGGAGTGCATTGTGTGAAGAACTCAAAATTACGCAGCCTCCAGGTGGAACCGCTTTAACAATTGATGAAGCCAAAAAGATCGCCTTGAAAGTTGGCTATCCGGTTTTGGTACGACCAAGTTATGTGTTGGGTGGACGAGCGATGCAGATCGTGCACGACGAAGCGCATCTTGAGCGAGCGATGCATGAACTGAGTGTTGCTGGAACTCTTGGCAGAGAGGGCGGACTTTCGTCCGAGCGACCAGTACTCATTGATCGATTTCTAGATGACGCAACTGAAATAGACGTTGACGCCATTCGCGATTCAACTGGCGAGGTGTTGATCGGCGCTGTGATGGAGCACGTAGAGGAAGCAGGCGTTCACTCTGGCGACTCAGCATGTGTGATTCCGCCTCCAACTCTTGAAGCATGGGTGGTCGAGGCAGTCGAGTCATATACAAAAGTGATTGCCAATGCCCTTGACGTGCGTGGACTGATCAACGTGCAATTTGCGGTCGCAGGTTCTCAGATCTATGTGATTGAAGCGAACCCACGGGCAAGCCGCACAGTGCCGTTTGTTGCCAAAGCAACCGGCGTGCCATTGGCAAAAATTGCAAGCAGAGTCATGCTTGGTGCGTCATTGGCTCAGTTGCGATCCGAAGGCCTCTTAAAGAAGCCAGTGAGTGGCAAACATGTTTCTGTCAAAGAAGCCGTACTGCCTTTCAGTCGCTTTCCAGAAGTAGATACTGCGCTTGGACCAGAGATGCGTTCTACTGGCGAAGTAATGGGTATTGACTCCACGTTCGGTCGGGCATTCGTGAAGGCCGAGATTGCTGCGGGAACTGAATTGCCCACAAGCGGCATGGTGTTCTTGTCGCTCAACGACCGTGATAAGCCGAGTGGACTCGTTGTTGCCAAACGTCTGCGGGAGTTGGGTCTTGGCATTGTTGCAACATCTGGCACCGCCGATTATTTGCAACGCTTCGGGCATCCTGTTGATCGTGTAGTTGGCAAAGTTTCTGAAACCACAGCCGCACAGTCGACTCGTGGCAAAAAGGAGAAGAACTCACAGCCAGATGATGCCGTTGAATTGATTAAACGAGGTGAGATTGCATTTGTGATCAACACTCCACAGGGCAGAGGTGGTCGATCGGATGGCGAAGCCATTCGCAAGGCCGCAAACATCTTCAGGGTCTCATCTGTAACCACAATCAATGCAGCGTTGGCGGCCGTGCAAGGACTATTTGAACAACAAGAGCATCCACTCGAAGTGAAATCGCTCCAGGAGTATCACCAGCAGTGAGGCTGCGATCGCGATCACCGCATTTGGCAACGCATGTTGGTGCGGTGACTCTCAAGAACCCTGTCATGACGGCATCGGGAACATGTGGGTTGGGCGTTGAACTCGACGCATACATGCCGTTGCGCGAACTCGGTGCAGTAGTTGTCAAATCTTTGGCAGCATTTGAATGGGCCGGTAATCCGCAACCTCGGTTGCATCCAACAGCAAGTGGGATGCTCAACGCAGTCGGACTGCAAGGTCCTGGAGTCGAGCAGTGGATTGCGAATGACTTGCCACAACTTATAGACATTGGCGCAACTGTCGTGTGCAGCATCTGGGGTTTTGGTGTAGAAGATTATGTTGACGCAGCGCGCATGCTTGCGCCTGACAAAGACAGGATTGCGGCACTGGAAATCAATTTGTCTTGCCCAAATCTCAAAGCAGCAGTAGTGGGCGACAACAAACCACACGCAATGTTTGCTCATGATGCAGATCTCGCAGCGCAAATTGTTGATGCTGCTCGAGTTTCTGGATTACCACTTTGGGCAAAATTGTCGCCAAACACGGACCGCATTGGCGATGTTGCCGAAGCATGCGTTAACGCGGGAGCCCAGGCATTAACGCTGGTAAATACATCGCTTGGAATGATCATCGATACTTCGACAGGTCGACCAGCTCTCGGCAATGGTGGCGGAGGATTATCGGGACGGGGCATTCACCCGATTGCTGTTCGGGCGGTTTCCGATATTTATTCGCGGATGCCTGGTGTGCCAATCGTTGGAGTGGGAGGAGTGACTAACGGTCTTGAGGCCCTCGAGATGATGTTGGCTGGCGCTAGTGCAGTGCAGGTGGGCACTGCATCGTTTGCCGAGCCTCGGGCTGCATATCGAATAGCGGGTGAGTTGTGCAGATGGGCTGAACGGCACAAGATCTCAAGTTGGTCAGAGGTAATTGGTCTGAGTCACCGTGGCGGTTTTCGCACTACGAGTAAGCAGTGATCGCTCCTCAACGGTAAAATAGATCAATGACGACCTCAACCAAACTTCCCAGCGAGCGTCGTGCAGCTGTGTTGCCGTTGCAGATTTTGCGCCAGCAAATGGATGCCGTGCTTGGTCAAGTTGAGAGCGGAGCACTTGACATTGATTCGATTTTGTCCCAAGACGATCTCGATGAAGCCAGCAGTGTGTTGTACGCGTGCAAGCTCATTGAAGTGGTTCCTGGAATCGGAAAAGTTAAGGCGCGACAGTTGTTGGCGCAAATGAAGATAAGTGAGACTGAGCAAACTGGCAACTTGACCATGAGTCAGCGGAACATACTTGCGCAGTTGATTGCGGCAGAGGTGATTGCATCATGAATGCTTCCGCTCAGTCATTGATCATTGTTGTTTCTGGACCGGGCGGCGTTGGTAAGAGCACGATCGTTGAAGAACTTGTAAAACGCGATGATCGATTGTGGCTGAGTCGGTCATGGACAACTCGCGAGCGCCGTGAAGGCGAAATGCAAGACGCATACAAATTTGTCACGCATGAGCAATTTCGTGAGCATATTGCAGCAGGCGGTTTTTTGGAGTGGACTGAATTTTTGGGGAACTTGTATGGCACTCCAATGCCAAAGGCGCCAGATGGCAAAGATATTGTGCTCGAAATTGAAGTGGATGGAGCGCAACAAGTAAAACGTCTGCATAGCGATGCGTTGTTGTTGTTTGTTCTGCCACCGACAAGAGAAGAACAAAAGGCCCGATTGGTAGGTAGAGGTGACGCCGAGCAGAAGGTTGTTCAGCGATTGCAAAAGGCAGAAGACGAAGAGCCAGTTGGCAAGGCACTTGCTGACTATGTGCTGATCAATGATGATTTGGCTGAAACTGTGACCGAGATGCTCGATCTGATCGCTCGTGAACGATCAAACCGCCTGAAGTAGCCAAAACGGCCATTTTGCGCCCTGTGTGCAGGTACAATCAACGGTTCGGTGAGTCGCTTTGACCCCGAACCAGAATTGACCCAAGAGAGAAATGAAAGGTAGTCCCATGGCCACTGAAGACACCATGATGAACCCCCGCATTGAGAGCCTGATGAAGCGCACTGCATCAAAGTTTGGTCTTGTTACTTTGTCCGCACGTCGCGCCCGCGAGATCAACTCGTATTTCAATCAACTCGGCGAAGGTCTCGGCACCATGGTTCCGCCACAGGTCAGCTCCACATCGCGCAAGCCACTCTCGATCAGTTTTGAAGAGATCGCTGCCGACAAAATCTTGAGCGTTCCATTGTCGGTGTACGAAGAGTTGGAAGCCGAATTGGATGAAGAGTTGCTAGACGCTGTAGCCGACGATGTCGTGAGCGAACTCGAAACAGTCGAAGAAGATGTAGCAGTAGAAGCAGCAGAAGTGGTTGCTGAAATCGTTGTTGACGAACTCGTTGTCGACGAAGTTGTAGCCGAAGCAGCAGCCGAGTAACAATCTCGCAGTTGAGTTTCAACTCTCACTGGTCCTAATGAATTTGCTCGCTGGCAAACACATTGTTCTTGGTGTCTGCGGTGGCATAGCCGCATATAAGTCAGTCGAGTTGTGCCGCTTGTTGGTAGATGCTGGCGCGCATGTTGCGCCGATCATGACAAGTGATGCAGAACATTTCATTGGCAAAGTAACTCTTTCGGCTCTTGCTTCCGAACCTGTACACACAACACTGTGGGACGACGCTGATCCGATACCGCACACGCGCCTCGGTCAACGTGCTGATCTGATTGTTGTTGCACCAACTACGGCACGCGTGCTCGGTGCATATGCGGCTGGCATCTCGAGTGATCTTCTCACTGCAACCTTGATCGCAACACGCGCACCTGTATTGGTGTGCCCTGCAATGCACACCGAAATGTGGGAGCACCCTGCAGTGCAAGAAAACATCACGACTCTCCGTCGACGTGGTGTCAATGTATTGGATCCAGAATCGGGTCGGTTGGCCGGCGGCGATATAGGAGCAGGTCGACTTGCTGATCCGCAGCGCATTTTCGATGAGATCGTGCAGTTGCTGACACCAGGCGATTTGTATGGCACGCATGTTGTCGTGACGGCTGGAGGCACTCGCGAACCAATTGACGCTGTACGTGTGATCGCTAACCGTTCGAGTGGCAAGCAAGGCTATGCAATTGCTGCAGAGGCAAATGCCCGAGGAGCCAAAGTCACACTCATCTCGACTGTTGATCTTGTTGTTCCATTTGGTGTTTCTTTGATCGCTGTTGAGACTGCACAGCAGATGCAAGATGCAGTGATGTTGAGTGCGCAGCAAGCCGATGTTGTGGTGATGGCTGCTGCAGTTGCCGATATGCGGCCAGTAGTTGCGTCGGTATCAAAACTGAAGAAGAATCCCGCAACTGGTGTCATTGATGGGTTGGAAAGCATTGCCCTTGAAGCAACTCCCGACATCCTTGCGGGCTTGGGCGCGTCCAAGCGACCAGGTCAGGTGCTCGTAGGTTTTGCTGCCGAGACTGAAAACCTTGTGGCAAATGCTCAAGCCAAACTGCAGCATAAAAATGTCGACCTCATCGTTGCCAACAATGTTGCTGATGCCGGGGTGGGCTTCGGTCATGAGACTAATGCGGTGACCTTGGTTTCGATTGGGACAGAGCCAGTTGCGGTTGGGCTGACCGATAAGCGCTCAATTGCCAAATCGGTGTTGGACGCAGTGGTCTCTATCCGCAGCCACTCAACCCACTAGTCTCGTCACGAACTATCTACCAAGGAGCAGCTTTGAAGAACTTTACTTTTACATCTGAAAGCGTGACCGAAGGCCATCCGGACAAGATGGCGGACCAGGTGTCTGACGCTGTTCTTGATGCAATTTTGGCAGAAGATCCACAAGGTCGCGTTGCATGTGAAACCCTGCTCACTACGGGTTTGTGTGTTGTTGCTGGAGAAATTACAACTTCTGCGTATGTCGATATTCCAAAATTGGCTCGTGAAGTAATCAAAGACATTGGTTACGACAATGCGTTGTATGGATTCGATGGCAACACATGTGGCGTGATCGTTTCTATCGATGAGCAAAGCAGCAACATTGCACAAGGTGTTGACAAATCTGAGGAATTGCGTGCTGGCAAAAGTGGTGAAGACTTGCTCAATAGTCAAGGCGCTGGCGACCAAGGAATGATGTTTGGTTATGCATGTGACGACACTCCAGAGTTGATGCCGCTACCGATTTGGCTTGCACACCGCATGGCAGAGAAGTTGGCTGAAGTACGAAAGTCGGGTGCAATTCCTTACTTGCGTCCAGACGGCAAAACCCAAGTCACCTTTGAGTACGAGAATGGCAAGCCAGTTCGCTTGACGACTGTATTGATCTCGACTCAGCATGCCGACGGAACACCACGTGACACAGTTATTCGCCCAGACTTGATAGAACAAGTTATTCGCCCAGTGATCCCTGCGCAGTTTGCAAATGACAAATACGCGGTGCACGTCAATCCAACAGGCGAGTTCGTCAAGGGTGGACCACATGCGGACACAGGTCTGACCGGTCGCAAAATCATCGTTGACACATACGGTGGCATGGGACGTCATGGTGGTGGTGCATTCAGCGGAAAAGATCCATCAAAAGTTGACCGCTCGGCTGCGTACGCTGCGCGTTGGGTTGCCAAGCACGTAGTTGCTTCTGGCGCTGCAACACGTTGCGAAGTTCAGGTGGCTTACGCCATTGGTATGGCGCAACCGATCAGCATCCTGGTTGAGACTTTCGGAACAAGCGTTGTCAATGAAGAACTCATTGAAGATGCAGTTCGTTCAGTGTTCGATCTTCGTCCTGCAGCAATTTTGCGCGATCTGGATTTGAAGCGTCCGATCTACCGCAAGACCGCAGCGTATGGTCACTTCGGCCGACAAGACCCAGATTTCACCTGGGAGACATTGTCGCGCTTGAAGGAATTCAAAGCCGCAGTCAAACTCTGATCAGTCGTGATGTCGTGGCGGTAATCGCACGCATCGTTCCTGATGTAACTGGCGTTGACAAGGTTTTTGATTACCTCGTACCCGAGTCGCTTGTCGGCAATATTTGTGTAGGAGACCGCGTTCGTGTGCCCCTGCACAATCGCAATGTTGCGGGTTGGGTGTTGCAACTTGGAGACACCACGACACAGTTTTCTGATGTGGATGAGAGCCGACTACTCAAAGTCATCAAGGTGTTGGGTAAGGGACCATCGCAAGAAGTAGTAGATCTTGCTCGTTGGGCAGCACACATGTGGGTTGGACGACTTCGTGCTTCTTTTGTAACTGCTTCGCCAGCGACGCTTGTTGCAGCACTGCCTGGTTCTCGCTACACGCAAGTATCGACGCGTAAGAAATTTGATGTCGATGCACAAACGATCGATGCAGTAGATGGGGCTGGGGTATCTGTTCTGCGCAGAGGTCCCGCTTGTAGTCCGAGGTCACTGTTGCTTACGGCTGCTTCGAAGGGTCCTGTGCTCGTAGTAATTCCGACACTCAATCGTGCCCGCCTCATGGCTGCGTCTTTGCGCGAATCCGGACTCAGCGTTGCTGTGATGCCTGGGGACTGGGCAGTTGCTGCAGGCGGAGTTGATGTGGTGATCGGAGCGCGCTCTGCAGTTTGGTCAAGTGTGCCCATGTTGAAGAGCATCATCGTTATTGATGAACATGATGACGCTTTGCAAGAAGAACGTTCACCTTCGTGGCATGCCCGAGACATTGCAATAGAGCGTGCCAACAAACTTGGTATTGCGTGCATCTTGGTTTCGCCCGTTCCAAGTCTGAGGGCTCTCCATCGTGTTGCTGGTTCTGTTGCAAGTCTGGATCCCGCTACAGAAGCGAGTCATTGGCCACAATTACGAGTGATTGACCGTCGTCTAGATGAACGCTGGTCGTCTTCGATGTTGTCGTCCGAGTTAATCGAACAATTGAGAGATCATTCGCGTCGCATTGTTTGTGTGCTCAATGTGAAGGGGCGTGCACGATTGCTTGCATGTGGCAGTTGCAGAGAACTTGTGAGATGTGATGTCTGTGAGGCTGCGATGACGATGTCGTCGAGCAAGCAACTCGAGTGCCCACGGTGTGCAAACGTGCGACCGGCGGTATGCGTCAAATGTGGCTCAGGGAAACTCGCTGTCATCAAGGCTGGTGTGTCTCGGCTGCGCGAAGAATTGGCCGCTGCCGCCGGAAGGCGGGTTGATGAAGTTGTAGAGATTTCTGGTGGCGAAACAGCAAATAAGGATCAGGAGATAGATCAAACCAAAATGCTGTTTGTTGGCACTGAGGCTGCACTGCATCGTGTGCGCGATGTGGACACAGTCGTGTTTCTCGACATCGATCAAGAGATCTCTGCTCCTCGATATCGGGCGGCTGAGATAACGCTCTCACTGGTTGTGCACGCTGCGAGGTTGGTGGCTCGAAAAACAAGTGGGCAGAGCAAAACAAGTGATGGTCTTGTGATGATTCAATCGATGTTGGCGGATCACGCGTTGCTTCGCGGGCTTGCTGTTCACGACCTCAGCGAGTTTGTGTATGAAGAAATGGCAAGACGACAGTTGATGCAGTTGCCTCCATATGGCGCTTTGGCCCAAGTGAGCGGAACGGGCGTTGATCAGCTCGCTGACATATTGCGCAGCAATGTGCTGTTGCAGGTTTCAGCAACCAACAAAGATGCGGTTTTGGTGAAGTCGGCTGATTGGGAAACTCTTGCAAACTCGATGTCGGATGCACTCGTTGCAGCATCAACACGTGGAAAGAAAACTTTGCGGACTAAGACGCAGATTGATCCGCCCCGCGCGTAGGACGTACGCGCAAAACTCGGAATCCTTGTTTGCTGACGAGGCGATCAACTTGGTAACCGATTGATGTAAGCCAGACTGCAAGTGAATCGGAACCTAAATTTCTGTTAACAACCAGCCATGCCTCACCGGTGTCGGTGAGTTTCGACAACCACAGTTGTAGGAGCGCATGCAACTCATTTTTTCCGATGCGGATTGGAGGGTTCGACCAAATGAGATCAAAGCGCAAATCCTGAGGAACCGAAGTCGGGAGGAGGGTAGTGATATTCCACAAATTGTTGAGTTTGGCATTTGAGGCTGTCAGCGCGATAGCGCGTTCGTTGACATCGACTGCGTAAATCTTTGCCTTTGGCGCACGGGTTGCCAGTGTGAGCGCAATTGCACCCGAGCCGCATCCGAGGTCGAGAAAATTGCCCATTGCTGGTGGTCGCGCGGCAGCATCAATCAACACCATGGTGCCCGCATCGATTCCTTTGCGAGCGAAGACGCCACTGTCTAGCACCACCTGCAAAATTTCGGAATCCACGAGAAGCTTCGCAGTTTTTTGTTTGCTCGTGCCCGCAGTCGACTGCGTTCGTGGTTGATTGGTGAAGTACTGCTCGTCGCTCATAAGCCTCGCTAGCCTTACACCATATGGCACAGACCACTCCAACAGGCGCACCGCACGGTGGCTTTACGATTCGAACCTACGGTGACCCCGTGCTCAAGAGCATGGCGGCAGAGGTCACGAATGTTGACGGCAAGATCGCAACTCTGTGTGAGCAGATGTTTGAAATGATGTACGAGGCTCCTGGTCTTGGTCTGGCTGCACCGCAGATCGGCGTTCAGAAGCAGATTTTCGTTTACGACGTAGACGACGACCCACAGATCATCCTCAACCCAACGATTGTCGAATCGTCTGGAGAGTGGGTGTATGACGAGGGCTGCCTTTCGATACCTGGCTTGTATGTAGAGATGTTGCGCCCGAAGCAGGTGCTTGTTCGCGGACTGTCGATCGATGGCGAAGAAATTCAAATCGAGGCTGACGAACTGTTGGCTCGATTGTTTCAGCACGAGATTGATCATCTCAATGGAGTTCTGATGTTTGACCGCATGACACCCGATCAGCGCAAGCTCGCATTGGCGGAGTATCGACGTCAAGAAGAGCAGCCAAAAACAAGCGAACCGGTGCATCTGCGATTGACGTGAATTCCATCGCAGCGTTGCCAAAGGGACGAACAGAGCACGTCATCTTTTTTGGCACTCCCGAGATTGCGGTTGGTCCGCTTCGGGCACTTGTTGCTGCTGGTTTTACTGTTGATCTAGTCGTGACGGGTGTAGACAAGCGCAGAGGTCGTGGTTCGCAAACTTCACCGAGTCCTGTCAAGCAAGCCGCAATCGAACTACAACTGCCGGTGACGCACGAGGTCTCAGATGCGATCGCACTGGTTGCTAGTAGTGACGCAAAATTTGCTGGTAGTTATGTTGGTGTAGTCGTTGCGTATGGCCACATTATTTCCAGTGAAGCATTGCAAGTGCTGCCAATGATCAACATTCACTATTCTTTGCTGCCTAGATGGCGCGGCGCAGCACCAGTAGAGCGCGCACTCTTGGCAGGAGATGAACAAACCGGTGTGTGCATCATGCAGGTGGTTGAGCAATTGGACGCTGGGGACATCTTGTCGTCGGCGACCACTCAGATTTCCCAAACAGACACGACGACTACATTGCGCTCACGCCTCGGAGAGATCGCAAATCCAATGCTGATTGAAGTGCTCTCGAATGGTGTGTCAACGACTCAGCCACAGTCTGGCGACATAGTTGTGGCGGCAAAGATCACGCAAGCGGATCTTGAGATCGATTGGTCAAAGCCCGCGGCAGTAATAGATAGGCAAGTGCGCGTTGGTGGCGCATTTACGTTTTTTCATGACAAGCGATTCAAAATTCATTCGCTCAAAGTTTCGACTGAGATTTTTATCGCGAAACCTGGCAACATGGTTGCTGTGAACGATCGAGTTTTGGTTGCATGTGGGCAAGGAGTTGTCGAACTGGTCGAGATTCAGCCAGAGGGCAAACCTCGCATCAGTGCTCAAGATTGGAAGAAGGGTGCGCGACTCGATGCGCAGAGTCGTCTCGGATCATGAACGGGGTAGTCACCAGTTTCAACAGTCACAGAGGTCTCGGATTTATCGCAGTAGGCGATACCCAATACTTGTTTCACTGTGCCGAGATTGTTGATTTGACGCGCGAGATTGAGGTTGGCGCTCGTGTGAGCTTTGTGGAAGCTCATCGATTTGGCAATCTTGAGGCATCCGAGATCATCAAGCTGTAGGTGGTGCTACGGCGCCTTTAATTTGTACGAATGCCAATCGAATATTGCCCAACGCATCGTTGAGTGTTGCGTGCTCGTCACCAAGTCGTGGCCCAAGTCCTTCAACGAGGCAGGCAACAGCGTCGATGGCCAGTGCAGCCTCAACTAAATGAGGTGGTTCGGCTGACAGATGGATGGCAGCCAATTCATAAAGACCCATGATGTGATTGACAACTACGACTTCTGCTGGGGCCTCGCCTAAGCGTTTGCGGGCATCAGCAAGGGCATCGGCAGCATCTTCGAGTTGGTCAGTATTTGGATCGGTGGGGAGTTGACTCATGTGCGATACGCTAATAGCCCAAGTGGGGAACATTGTTCCTCCACCTGACCACAAGATTTCAGCACAAATATCGTCTCTAGGGACGTGAACCGGGGCTGGCAAGTGCGTTTGGGTCGGCAGTGCTGGTGAGGTTTTGTGCCCAGCGCTTCGACTTCTGCGCGCCTTCCAACTCGGTGAACATCTCGAAAGTCGCCATCAACTACAGGAGGCCACACCGCTTGCATAAAAGAGTCCAGCCATAGCACCGCCAATTAACGAACCAAGGTACAACGAAAGAATTCGCGCTCGCGAAGTTCGCCTCGTTGATGCAGATGGTTCACAAGTTGGAGTCGTATCAATTGTCGAAGCACTCGAAAGAGCAGCCAAGGCAGAACTTGATCTCGTTGAAGTAGCAGCACAAGCAGACCCGCCCGTATGTCGCATTATGGACTACGGAAAGTTCCGTTATGAAGAAGCGCAACGAATCAAGGAATCGCGCAAGAAGACGATTCAGATCACGATGAAAGAGGTGAAGTTCAAGCCGAAGATCGGTAAAGGTGACTTCAACACCAAAGTGCGCCACATCCACGAGTTTCTCGAGGAAGGCCACAAGGTCAAAGTCACGTTGCAGTTCAGAGGTCGTGAAATGGCTCACCCGGAGTTAGGAACCAAAATTCTTGACGCCGTTATCGAAGATTTGGGTCAATTGGCTCGCGTGGACACCATGGCGAGACTTGAAGGCCGAAATATGACGATGGTGCTCTCACCAGAAAAGAAAGCAGCGGCAAAGAAACCAAGTACCAAACCAGCTGCTCCGGCAACTACAACAACGGCACCAGTTGCGACATCAGTACCCGTCGAAACAACTGCACCTGTTGAAGAAGCGCCAGTACCAGCAGCCGAATAATTTCTTATCCACAAACAATCTCGACAGAAACAACAGGAGACACACAATGCCAAAGATGAAAACATCAAAGACCACGGCCAAGCGTTTTAAGACGACAGGCACCGGCAAATTGCGCCGTCAGCAATCGATGCGTCAGCACTTGTTTGAGCACAAGGCTTCAACTCGTACGCGCCGTCTCGATGGTTCAGTAGACGTTCACTCTGGCGATGTCAAGCGCATCAAGCGCCTCTTGGGCATGCGCTAGAGATTTCAGTTCATTTATATTCGACGATCAGACAACTTGACGAAAGGGTTTTAACATGGCACGCGTAAAAAGAGCAGTACATGCAAGAAAGAAACACAAAGCAATTCTCGAAAAGGCCAAGGGTTACTACGGCGATCGAAGCCGCACATTCCGTTCGGCCAACGAGCAGGTTCTCCACTCCGGTCAGTATGCGTTTCGTGACCGTCGTGCAAAGAAGGGTGAGTTTCGCAGTTTGTGGATCGCCCGCATTAATGCAGGCTGTCGCCAAAACGACTTCACATACAGCCGTCTGATCGCAGGATTGTCAAAGGCTGGCGTTGTGGTCGATCGCAAGATCATGGCCGACCTCGCAGTGCATGATGAAGCCGCTTTCAAAGCCTTAGTAGAAACTGCAAGAGGGGCGCTCGTCTGAGCGAGACTCGACTCGGTTTCACACATCCGCGCGTACAGCGACTACGCCGACTTGCAAGTCGGCGTAGTGAACGGATTGAAGAGGGTTGTTTTGTAGTTGAAGGTGCAACGCTGATTGCTGAGGCGATCAGTGCTGGTTGGCATATCGAAGAGCAATTTGTAACACCGGACGGAATGGCTGTATTGGGTAGCGATACTCCAGTTCACATTCTTGAAAATGGTGTGCTCGAACGTGTTGCTTCGACAACATCGCCACAGCCGGTTATTGCAATCGTGCGTCGTCGCACGTTTGGTCTTGAATCGATATCGAACGCGCAGTGGGTCGTTGTTGCCGATGGTATTTCCGACCCCGGAAACCTGGGGACTATCTTTCGTTCGGCTGAAGCCGCAGGTGCGTCTGCTGTTGTGCTCACTCCCGGAACGGTCGAAGCCTTTAATCCCAAAGTTGTTCGGGCTTCAGCAGGTTCAATGTTTTACGTTCCCATCATCGAGGACGTTAAGAACTACAAATTGCAGGCTGCGGGTTTTCGCGTTATCGGAACATCGTCTCACGACCAAGAGGGAAGCGTCGATTTCACTTCGGCCGACTTCACTGATCGAGTTGCGATTGTCGTAGGTAACGAAGCCCATGGATTGGTTGATTCGAGCAATATTGATCAGTGGGTCATGGTTCCGCATAGAGGTCGAAGTGAAAGTCTCAATGTTGCGATGGCAGCGACTCTTGTGTGTTTCGAAGTCGCTAAACAACGGGATCACGCAGCTTCCAACGAGTAAAGTGTTGCTTGTATGTCAAGTGACGCAACATCAGAACTGGGCACCCAGGTTGAAGGCGCCCGTTTGGCCGCTTTAGCCCAAATTGCGAGTGCCACAGACGCTGCCTCTGTGACAAAAATAGGCAGCGAGTTAGCCGGCAAAAAGAGCCTTCTCAATACATTGCGAGCCTCACTAGGCAAGATTCAAGATCCGGAAGCCCGCAAAGTTGCAGGTCAATTGATCAATGAGAGTGTGCAGCAAGTTGAAGCGGCACTGCAGCAGCGAACCGCGGAGTTTTTAGTGCAAGAGCGTGCTGCGCAAGTGGCTAACGAATCGTTGGATCTCACCGAGTTCGTAACGTCTAACCGGCGTGGACACTCACACATTGTGACCCAAGCGATGCAACGGCTTGAAGATGTGTTTATCGGACTTGGCTTTCAGGTTGCAGAAGGTCCAGAAGTTGAAACCGATTTTTACAATTTTGAAGCCCTCAACATGCCTCGCACACATCCAGCGCGCAGCGAATTTGACACCATGTTTATTGAACCGTTTTCGAGCGAGCACGAAGCGAACACCGTGCTCCTGCGCACGCACACTTCACCAGTTCAAATACGCGTGATGCAAAGTTGGGAGCCACCGATTTATGCAATCATGCCCGGCAGAGTGTTTCGCCGTGACACACCAGACGCCACGCATATGCCTGTGTTCCATCAGATTGAAGGTCTGGTCATTGATCGCGACATTACATTTGCGCATCTTGCGGGCATTATCGAGTCATTCACTAAAGCATTTTTTGGCAGCGAGTTCACAAGCAGACTGCGACCATCATTTTTTCCATTCACCGAACCATCTGCGGAGTTTGATATCAAACGACCTAACGGCGACTGGATCGAACTCGGTGGCTGCGGAATGGTGCACCCCAACGTGTTGCGCGCGGGCGGCATAGACCCAGACGAATACACAGGCTTCGCATTTGGGTTCGGTATTGACCGCATGGCCAAAGAGCGTCACAATGTCGAAGACATCCGCGAGATGTACACCAATGACCTGCGCTTCCTGAGGCAGTTCTCATGAAGATTCTGCATTCGTGGCTAAATGAATTTGCCGATTTCGGAAATGATGTTGATGCGATTGCGGCATCACTCACCAAGCTTGGGCTTGCAGTTGAGAGTGTCGAGCAAGTTGGCCTACCCGTCAAGGGTGTCGTCGTAGCCAAAGTGTTGCGTACCGAGCGCCATCCCGATGCAGCAAAAGTGCATCGCGTGTATGTCGATGCAGGTGACGGAGTCGAAAAACATGTGTGGTGTGGCGCGTTCAATATGAAGCCAGGAGACCTCATTCCTCTTGCAACGCTCGGAACGAACATGCCCGACGGTCGAGTGATCAGTCAGCGTGGAATTTTGGGCATTGATAGTGAAGGCATGTTGTGCTCAGGAACCGAATTGGGTATTACTGCAGATGCAACCGGGATCATGATTTTGCCCTCCCATCTCCAATTAGGCACTGACGTATTTGGCGCATTGGGAATAGATCAAGACGTTGTTTTTGATTTGGATGTGACGCGCAATCGTCCGGACTGCACTGGATATCTTGGGGTTGCGCGAGATCTCGCAGCGCACATGAAACTGCCTTTGAAGCCACAAAAAAGTTCAACGTGGACAAAGGGTAAGAAGAGTGAAATTGCCGTCGATATTCGCGCCGGTGATCGCTGCGCACGCTTCAGTGTCACCGTGATGTCCGGTGTTGTTGTGACGGATTCACCGGCATGGATCGCACAACGGTTGAGCCGTGCCGGCATGAGATCGATCAACAATGTTGTTGATGTTTCCAACCTGGTCAACCTCGAGATGAATCAGCCCAATCATGCTTACGACTTTGAGAAAGTTGCAGATGGGTTTATCGTGCGTAACGCAAGCGAGGGAGAAGCGGTAGTCACTCTCGATGATTGTTCACGAACGATGAGCGCACAAGATCTGTTGATTTGTGATGCAAAAAATGAGGCAGTCGGTATAGCCGGAATCATGGGCGGAGCGGGATCGCAAATTAGTGAGACAACCACGTCGCTCGCACTCGAAATTGCTTGGTTCGAGCCACTGGGAATCGCAGCATCGGTTTCACGACTTGGATTGCGCACGGAAGCTTCGTTGCGATTTGAGCGTGGGGTAGACGCATATGGCGGTCGCGCTGCTGCTGAAAGATTTGCACAACTACTCAGCCTGACGTGCCCAAACTTGGTAGTCCATGACGGGGGTGCCGATACAAAAACATCGAGCCTTCCCGAGGAGAAGCGCACGACCAACTTGCGCCTCGACCAAATCAGAAGAGTGCTTGGCGTCGATGTCGCAATAGATCGTGTTCGTGAGTTGCTTTCACCGATCGGTTTCGAGGTTTCCAAACCAGACAAATCGAACAATGTTGTCGTAACGATTCCATCCTTCAGGCCAGATTGCACACAAGAAATTGATGTCATTGAAGAAATCGCTCGCCATTTCGGCTTCGATGAGATTGGCAAGGTCGTTCCTAAATCTCCTGTGCATGGACGGCTGTCGGCTGTTCAACAAAGGCGTCGCATAGTTCGCGAGTTTGTTCTCTCACTTGGAGCATCAGAGGCCATGCCAAATCCATTTTTGGCTCCAGGCGACTTGACGCGCTGCGGACTGTCAGAAGACAACGCACTGCGCCTAGCCAACCCTTTGGTGGCTGAAGAAAGTGTGTTGCGCACATCGTTGCGACCTGGGTTGCTGCAAGCAATCGCGTACAACCAGTCACATCGCATCAACGACATCAAGTTGTTCGAAGTTGGCCATGTTTACCCGCAGGGAAGTGAGCAACTTCCAGACGAGCACGAGGTGCTGTGTGTTGTGTTTGCCGAAAGCGACGCGACAAAGGCGATGGACATGTGGTCTCAGTTCTCCGCTTTTCTAGGTGTTGGTGCCCAGTTGTTTCAAGACGCTGCTCCTGCAGGTTTTCATGGCACAAGGTCTGCTCAATTGCGCAGAGGCAAAATTGTTCTAGGAGCCGTGGGAGAGATCGATCCAACTGTGCTTGCAAGTTTCGGTGTGTCGGGTCGTGTCGCATGTCTTGAAATCAATTTGTCGATCGTGCTCGGAGAGACGCCGAAGGTCGCGGCTGCTCAGGTCGTAAGCAAGTATCCATCGAGCGACTTCGACTTGGCATTCGTGGTTCCGCAAACTGTCGCTGCTGGCACATTGCTGAAAAGCCTTCGTCAGGCTGGGGGCAATCTGTTGGTGGATGCTGTGCTGTTCGATATCTATCGCGGTAAAGGCGTTACTGATGATGCCCGTAGCTTGGCCTTCAGGTTCAGATTCCAGGCCCCAGATCGCACCCTTGGCGAGACCGAGATAGCGGATGCTCGAGCCCGTTGTATTGCAGCAGCCCAGAAATTGAGTGCGGAACTGCGCTAAAGGGTCGTTGCATAGTTATGCACTGCAGTGTATGATTATGCGATATGTTTTCTGTAGGAATTATTGGAGCATCCGGGTTTACCGGCGCTGAACTGTTGCGTCTCTGTGCGCAGCATCCGCAATTTAATGTTGTGTATGCCACTGGCGACAGTCAGGCTGGCACATTGGCAAGCAATTTGTATCCATCACTTGCTGGCGCTTACCCAAATTTGGTTTTCGAAGAATTTGATCTCGGCAGGGCTTTGGCTTGCGATGTTGTTTTCTTGGGTTTGCCTCATGAGGCATCTTTGGAGATCGTTCCACAACTTGTCAACAAGGTTCGATTGGTTGTTGATTTGTCTGCAGCATTTCGCCTCACAGATCCAACGCAGTATCCAACGTGGTACGGATTTGAGCATTCTTGTCCAGAACTTATTTCGCAAGCTGTTTATGGTCTGCCAGAAATATTTCGTGCTCAACTGAAGAGCGCGCGATTGATAGCAACGCCTGGCTGTTATGTGACTGCAGCGAGCCTTGCCATCGCACCTCTTGTGCGTCAGGGTCTGATTGAGGCAACAGGAGTGATAGTTGATGCGGCATCTGGTGTGAGTGGTGCAGGTAGGGCACTGAAGCACAACACGATGTTCACATCGGTGGACGAAGACTTCACTGCCTACGGTTTGCTTGATCATCGGCATACGCCAGAGATGGAGCAAGTGACGGGTGCGCAAATCTTGTTTACGCCGCACCTTGCTCCTATGAATCGCGGAATACTGGCAACTTGTTACGCGCGTCCGACTCCCGGCACGACGCCAACTACAGCATCTTTACTTGCTTCGCTAGCACGCTCGTACAAGCGGGAACCATTTGTTGTTGTGAGGCCAACTCCTCCTTCAACAAAAGCAACACTTGGCACAAACTCTGTGCACATCACTGCTCGGTTTGACCAACGAACTGGTTATGTCGTTGTGGTCAGTGCTCTCGACAATCTTGCAAAGGGTGCTTCTGGTGGTGCCGTGCAAGCAGCCAATGTTGCCCTCGGTATCGAAGAGTCAATGGGGTTGAGCAACGTTGGGATGTATCCATGAGTGCAGACACCACTGCGCGAACCGTTATGGAATCATCGCATGAATTAACAGGCTCAATGCTGAGTGAGGCGTTGCCATACATCCAGCGTTTTGCAGGAAAAGTTGTTGTGGTGAAGTACGGCGGCAACGCGCTTGCTGGGTCAAGTGACGTAGATGCGGCGAGCACCTTTGCGCGCGATATTGCACTGATGCACGCGGTTGGCATCAAACCAGTCGTAGTGCACGGAGGCGGTCCACAGATCAGTGCGTTGATGGAGCGACTTGGCAAGAAGCCAGAATTTCGCAATGGACTACGTGTAACCGATCAAGAGACAATTGAGATTGCAAGCATGGTGTTGCTGGGTACGGTCAACCCACAATTGGTCTCTGCCATCAATGTGCACGGTGCGCGTGCAGTTGGGGTTTCGGGTCAAGATGCAGGATTATTGCAAGTCACGCAGCGCGATCCTGAGCTCGGCTTTGTTGGTGACATTCATTCGGTTGATCCAACAGTGTTGTTGTCGACCATCAATGACAATGCAATACCCGTTGTGGCCACAATTGGCTCGGACTCATCGGGGCAGGCTTACAACGTCAACGCCGACACCGCGGCCGCTGCGATTGCTGTAGCGCTTGGCGCTGAGAAATTGATTTATCTCACCGACATTGAAGGCCTACGTGCAGTTAAGGATGACCCTGCAAGCCTTGTTCGCAAAGCAACCGCATCAGAGATTGACGCGATGTTGAAAACAGGATCAATTGATGGCGGAATGATTCCCAAAATGGAGAGCTGCGTGTCGGCACTTCAACAGAGCGTGCACGACTGTCATATCTTGGATGGACGGATAGCTCATGTGTTGCTGATCGAATTATTCACCATCGCTGGTGTTGGCACCATGATTTCACAAGACTCAGAAGCAACTTTTCAATCAAAGGCTCGTAACTGATGAGCACAAATATCAACACTCATGCCAATTCGCATGCTTTTGCCGATTCGGTCGTGGCAAAACAACTGTTAGAGCCGCAGTCTTCGAATAGCTCTGGTCACTGTCCGTTTATGCCCGTATTTGGCGCGCCGCAAGTGATGTTCGTGCGCGGTCAGGGCACCGAGTTGTGGGATGCATCTGGGAAGCACTACTTGGATTTTCTCTCGGGTATTTCTGTCACTTCGCTTGGACACAGTCACCCTGTGGTGACGGCTGCAATTAGCGAACAGGCAGCGACTCTGATGCATGTCAGCAATTTCTTTTCGAATCCGGTCGCTACAGAAGTTGCAGTGATGGTCGACAAGCTGCTCGGTGGCGGGGGACAGGTGTTCTTCTGTAACTCAGGTGCTGAATCGATTGAAGCAGCGATCAAACTTGCACGAAAGTTTGGTGGAAGAGGACGTCACACTGTTGTGAGTGCTTTGGGGAGTTTCCATGGGCGGACACTGGCGGCACTTGCCGCAACTGGACAACCAGCAAAGCATGAACCATTTCAACCTATGCCGGAAGGTTTTCGTCACGTAGTGTTTGGCGATTTTGCTGCCCTTGATGCTGCTGTCGACGGCAGTGTTGCTGCGGTGCTGCTCGAAAGCGTGCAAGGCGAAGGTGGTGTAATTCCTGCAAGTATCGAATATCTGCAAGCGGTAAGTGCACTGTGTACCGAGCGTGGTGTGTTGTTGATGATGGATGAGGTACAAACTGGCTTTGCTCGCACAGGGCAGTGGTTTGGATTCGAGCACGCAGGCATTAAGCCCGACGTCGTAACACTCGCCAAGGCGATGGGTAACGGCATGCCTATCGGCGCAGTCTGGGCCCGCAAAGAAATCGCCTCAGTGTTTCAACCAGGTGATCATGGAAGCACATTCAGTGGCACAGCGATTGCAACTGCAGCAGCCAGAGCGACCATCAACGTGATGCTTGAGATGGATGCGCCTGCGCAAGCAAAAGCTAAAGGAAAAATGTTGATTGACGCTTTGTCCAAATTGCCTCATGTTGTCCTGGTGCGTGGTCGTGGTTTGCTCTTAGGTGTGGAGCTGCGATCTGGAATCGATGCAAAATTGGCTCAGTCGATGCTGCTCGATCGTGGTTTGGTGACCAATGCAGTGACTGCATCGGCTTTACGTTTGGCTCCACCAATCACAGTTCTCGAATCTGAAATTACTACTGCTGTAGATCTCATCACTTCGGTACTGGCCGAGATTGCGAGTAAATCATGACATTGCGTCACTTCATTAATTCAACGGATATCTCTGCAGATGAATTGCGCAAGGTATTGCAACTGAGCACTGCAAGCATTGATGCACTCTGCAAGCCACTCGCTGGTCTTGGTGCGGCACTCATTTTTGAAAAGCCTTCCAATAGGACCCGGCACAGTATGGAAATGGCTGTCGTGCAGTTGGGTGGACACCCTGTGTATACACGCGGAGAAGAAGTGGGTCTAGACGTTCGCGAGACCGTTGAAGACATCACCAAGGTGATGGGCGGTTATCACGCAATTTTGGCCGCGCGAGTATTCGATCACAACATCGTGAGGCGAATGGCTGATAGTTCGAGCGTGCCAGTTGTCAATATGTTGAGCGACAGACAGCATCCATTGCAGGGCTTGGCCGATGTTTTGACAATGCAACAACAACTTGGTGATCTCGTCGGGAAAACTGTGTGTTACGTAGGCGACTACAACAACGTTGCTCGTTCGTTGGCGCAAACATCAGCATTACTTGGCATGCATGTTCGTTTGGGTTGCCCAAATGGGTATGCGGCCGAGGATGGAGAATTGCAAGCCTTGGAAAAATTGGGGGCTGCATCTGTAAATCAATTCGACAACATGAAAGACGCAGTTGGTGGCGCTCATGCTGTGCATACCGATGTATGGACATCGATGGGCCAAGAATCAGAAACCAATAAGCGCGAAAAAGCTTTTGCGAATTTCCAAATAACTGAAGTAGTGATGAAGGATGCAGCGGCCGACGCGATATTTATGCACTGCCTGCCAGCGCATAGAGGGATGGAAGTTGCTGCAGAGGTAATTGATGGTCCAAGGAGCAAGGTATTTGAACAGGCACACAATCGCATGCACGCAGCGCGAGGGCTGCTCGCATTTTTGATGGGAGTAAACGTATGACAACCAAGGTGCAACGTCAGCAGTCCATTACGCGACTGATTTCGGAACGAGATGTAACCAGTCAGCCGCAGTTATTGAGGCTGTTGAAGAAATCTGGAATTGCTGCAACACAAGCGACAGTTTCTCGTGATTTGGAAGATATCGGTGCCGTGAAAGTGCGCACTGCTAAGGGCGATACTGCATATGCCATACCCGAGTTCGAACCAGAGAGGATTGCTCCTCTTGAGCAACTACGTCGGGTGCTGTCGGAATGGGTTGCAGACATTCAGGTCAGCCATCCGCTCGTGATTGTGCGGACTCCACCGGGTTGCGCACATGTTGTCGCTTCGGCTTTGGATCGCTCTCGCATAGAGGGTCTTGTTGGCACGGTGGCAGGAGATGACACCATGTTTTGTGTGGCAAGTGAAAAGTTTGGCGCAAAGAAACTTGCGGCACATCTTGGGAAATTGGCGGGATTGCAAACAACTGGAGCGACGAGAAAATGAGCGCAGATGAAAACGGTTCATCTCAGCCACTGTGGCACGGACGTTTTAGTGTCGCCCCTGCTGCGGATCTTATGGCATTCACGCAAAGCCTTTCGTTCGACAAAAGATTGTGGAAAGACGACATTGCGGGCTCAATTGCGCATGTCAAAGGTCTTGAACACGTAAACCTGTTGAAGAAACAAGAAGCAGCGGCGATTATCGACGCTCTGAATGTTGTAGCAACCGAGATGGGCGACAACACGTTCGTATTTGTTGCTTCGGACGAAGATATTCATACAGCGATAGAACGTCGTGTTACTGAGATTGCTGGCGAAGTTGGCGGCAAAGTGCACACGGGTCGTAGCCGCAATGATCAATGCGTTACTGCTGTGCGACTGTGGACTAAGCGAGAGCTCGGTGTGCTTGCACAACAACTGCTGGAACTGTGTGATGTGCTGTCTGCTCGGGCCGATGCGGCTGGGTGGGGTAGCGACGGTGTGTATCTACCTGGCTACACGCATTTGCAGCGCGCCCAACCAGTTTTGCTTGCACACCATTTGCTTGCACATGCTTGGGCATTTACGCGTGACAT
>JBIKZO010000114.1:0-4775 GCA_044354675.1 Ilumatobacteraceae bacterium
ATCATGTGCGGCAACACATTCATCTTGAAGCCAAGCGAAAAAGATCCATCGGCTTCGATGTTTATTGCCGACTTGCTGCGTCAGGCTGGCTTGCCAGACGGCGTTTTCAACGTCTTGCATGGTGACAAAGAAGCAGTAGATCGCTTGCTCGTGCACCCAGACATTCAGTCAGTGTCGTTTGTTGGTTCGACACCTATTGCAAAATATGTGTATGAGACCGGCACAAAGAACGGCAAGCGCGTGCAAGCACTTGGTGGTGCAAAGAACCACATGCTCGTGTTGCCAGATGCCGACCTCGACATGGCAGCCGATGCTGCAGTGAGCGCAGCGTACGGTTCAGCAGGCGAGCGTTGCATGGCCATCTCGGTTGTGCTCGCAGTCGACACGATCGCTGATGCATTGATCGAAAAACTCAAGACACGTGTTCCAAACATCAAAGTTGGTCCTGGCACCGATCCATCTGCAGAGATGGGTCCATTGATCAGCCGCGAGCACCGCGACAAAGTTGCGAGCTACATCAACAATGCAGCAGGCGAAGGCGCAACTGTCGTGATCAACGGCACCGATAAAGCCAAAGATGCTGGTTTCTTCTTGAACCCAAGCCTCATCGACAACGTCAAGCCAGGCATGAAGTGTTACGACGAAGAAATCTTCGGACCAGTACTCACCGTGATGCGTGTCAAGAGCTATGCAGAAGGTTTGAAAACCATCAACGACAACGAATTTGGTAACGGCACAGCAATCTTCACCCGCGATGGTGGCGTTGCTCGTCAGTTCCAATACGACGTGCAAGTCGGCATGGTTGGCATCAACGTGCCAATCCCAGTTCCTGTGAGCTACTACTCATTCGGTGGCTGGAAGGCTTCGCTGTTTGGTGACCAACACATGTACGGCCCAGAGGGCATCAACTTCTTTACGCGCGGCAAGGTCGTCACATCACGTTGGCCAGACCCACGCACTTCGGCAGTTGACTTGGGCTTTCCAACCAACCGCTAGAAGTTTTCTGTAATCAACAAGGGGAGAGTTATGGATATAGGTGTAGTACTACAAACGACCCCACCATCGGCGCGCGTGATCGACCTTGCAAAAAAGGCCGACATGTATGGCTTTTCGCACGTATGGACTTTTGATAGTCACATCTTGTGGCAAGAGCCGTATGTGATCTTTAGCCAGATCTTGGCAGAGACACGCAACGTCATTGTTGGGCCAATGGTGACCAATCCTGCAACACGCGACTGGACAGTGACTGCCAGCACATATGCAACTCTCAACGAGATGTATGGCAACCGCACGGTGTGCGGCATCGGTCGTGGCGACTCGGCTGTGCGCGTTACAAACGGTAAGCCAACAAACCTTGCCACGTTGCGCGAGAGTGTTCATGTCATTCGCGAGCTCGGCAATGGCCGAGCAGTTGACTACAACGGCTCGAGCATCCGTTTTCCTTGGGCGTCGAAGAGCGAGCTCGAAGTATGGATTGCTGCATACGGACCAAAGGCGCTTGCGCTCACAGGCGAAGTTGCTGACGGCTTTATTTTGCAGCTTGCCGATGCCGACATTGCGCAGTGGACGATCAAGGCTGTGCACGAAGCCGCCGAGCGCGTTGGTCGTGATCCAAAGAGTGTCACGATCTGTGTTGCAGCGCCTGCATATGTAGGCAACGACATCACGCACATGCGCGATCAGTGCCGTTGGTTTGGTGGCATGGTGGGCAATCACGTTGCCGACATCGTCGAGCGTTATGGCGACGATTCTTCAGTGCCAAAAGCACTGACCGACTACATCAAGGGTCGTCAGGGTTATGACTACAACGAACACGGTCGTGCGGGCAACAGCCACACCACGTTTGTTCCAGACGAGATCATTGATCGTTTTTGCATTCTGGGTGACGCTAACGAGCACATTCGTCGATTGACAGAGCTCAAAGAACTTGGTGTCGATCAGTTTGCTGTGTATTTGCAGCATGACGGTAAGGAATCAACGCTCGAAGCGTATGGCGAGACAATTTTGCCGGCGATACAGGAGATGAGCAAAGCCAAGCAATGAATCGTTTTGCCCGACGCGCTGCATATCGGACCAGCATGTTTGTGCTGTCAATAGTGCTTGTTGTTGCGTTGTGGGAAATGTACAAAGTTGTTGGCCCGCAAGACGGCGGGAAGTTGTTTGGCGCAGGCGTGTTGCCTCGTTCAAATGACACAGCAATGCCTCATGTCTGGACAATGCTCAGCCGTTATGGCCGACCAGAAGTGCGCGGCTCTGACAAGCGTGTGTGGTTGGTAGTGCTCGAGGGTGCTTGGTTTTCGTTTCGCTTATCAATCGTTGGTTTCTTGCTCGGCTCTTCGATCGGCGTTGGTCTTTCAGTATTGATGTCGCGTTTCAAAATCGTCGAACGTGGACTATTGCCATATCTTGTTGTGTCGCAAACAGTTCCATTGATTGCACTTGCTCCACTCGTTGCATTGTGGGGCGGCAAGCTCAGCATTTTTGGTATTGAATGGCCACGCTGGTTTTCGGCAGCAGTGCTCGGCGCGTTTTTGTCGTTCTTTCCAATTGCGGTTGGCACACTTCGCGGGCTTGCAAGTGCACCAGCGGCGGCAGTTGAACTCATGGAGAGCTATGCGGCGTCGTGGAAGCAGATTTTGCTCAAGCTCCGTTTCCCATCAGCCATTCCGTACATGATTCCAGCATTCAAACTCGGCGCATCTGGCTCGGTTGTCGGTGTAGTGGTTGCCGAGATTTCGACCGGTCTCAAAGGTGGCATTGGGCGACTCATTATTGAGTACGCGCGCGAAGCAACAGCCGACCCAGCCAAGGTGTTTACTGCAGTGTTTGGCGCTGCGGCACTTGGGCTCACGATGGCAGGAGTAATTGCAATTTCAGATGTGTATTTGATGCGTAATCGACCGAAGGAGACTACCTCATGAGTGCGGTTCAAGTAACAGGAGTAAGCAAGATCTTTAATCAGGGCACACCGAAGCAGGTGGACGCATTGATTGATGTCAATTTGACTGTCGAACCAGGCGAGTTTGTTTCGCTCATCGGTCCATCTGGTTGTGGCAAGAGCACGTTGTTGCGATTGATCGCAAACTTGCTCGAACCAACAACGGGTTCAGTCACAGTAAATAGCAAGTCGGCTTCTCAGTCACGTCTCGATCAGGACTACGGCATGGCTTTTCAGCAAGCAGGTTTGTTTGATTGGCGCACCGTTGCGAAGAACATCGAGTTGCCACTCGAGCTCAAGGGCTGGGACAAAGACAAGCGCGCAGCACGAGCACAAGAGATGTTGGAGCTCGTGAAGTTGCCAGAGTTTGCCGAGTTGTATCCATGGCAGTTGTCGGGTGGCATGCAGCAGCGCATTGCAATTGCTCGCGCACTTGCAGCACACCCACCACTGCTGTTGATGGACGAACCGTTTGGTGCGCTCGACGAGATGACGCGTGAGTACATGCAAGGCGAGTTGTTGCGCATCTGTGCCGAGACTTCTACAACAGTTGTGTTCGTGACGCACTCAATTCCGGAAGCCGTGTATTTGTCTAACCGAGTTGTTGTGATGTCGCCGCGACCAGGACGTATCACCGACCTGATCAGTGTCAACCTTGGTGCAAAGCGCACTGAAGACACACGAGGTGCTGCAGACTTCTTTACTGGCATTACCGCAGTGCGCGAAGCACTTCGTGGCACGCATGCCGATCATGCAAATGCCGGCGCTATTCGCGGATTGGAAGATCGCTGATTATGACGACCACATCTCGCATTCGACGAATCTTGCCGCCACTTGTTTTTGGCGTGGCGTTTTTGTTGTTGTGGGAAGGTGTCGTAAAGGGATTTGATCTGAAGCCGTATTTCCTCGCAGCACCTTCAAAGATTTTTGAGCAGTTCTTCAAAAATTTCGTGCGCATCTGGGAAGCAACTTCGGTGTCTGGAACAAATGCATTGGTTGGTCTCATCGCGGGAACAGTGTTTGGAGTTGTGATGAGTTTTGCACTCAGTAGATATCGCTTCCTCGGTGAGTTGGTTACACCACTTGCAATCGCTCTCAACGCAATTCCAATTTTCGTCTTGGTAGCAGTGCTCAACAACATGTATTCAATCACCAGTGAAATTCCACGACGCATCATGGTTTCGCTCGTTGTCTATTTCATTGTGCTCGTCAACGTTGCCAAAGGGCTTACACAAGTGCAGTCGACGCATGTCGAATTGATGAAGTCATATGCGGCAAGTGACTTTGCAATTTTGCGAAAAGTACGGGTACCAAATGCCGTTCCTTACCTCTTCACGGCACTCAAAATTGCGGCCCCAGTTTCGGTGATTACGTCCTTTGTTTCTGAGTATTTTGGGGGCTCCCAAAATGGCCTCGGAAGCCGAATTACAAGCAATATCGCCAATTCCAAGAACGCCGCAGCCTGGGCCTACGTGCTCGGTGCCTGCCTGCTTGGATTAACCTTCTACGCTGTATCCATAGTGCTAGAAAACGTTGCCTCTCGGGGTGGCGTTGCTAATAAAACCAACAACAACAAGTAGAGAGCTTCGGTTCTCGGGGGAGTACCAAAAATGAAGAAGTCAAGCATCAAGCTCGCAGTTGCGGGTCTCGCTGCATTGTCTCTGGTTGTCGCTGCATGCGGCAGTTCAGACGAAGCAGCAACTGAGACCACAGCAGCAGCAGCAACAGAAGAGTGCGTCACACCAACACCTGTCAAATTGCAGTTGCAGTGGTTCACACAGGCTCAGTTCGCTGGCTATTACGCAGCACTTGAGAATGGCTATTACACAGACATGTG
>JBIKZO010000029.1:0-15282 GCA_044354675.1 Ilumatobacteraceae bacterium
CTTGGTCTAACTGGAAATGCAGTCGGGTTTGTTATTGCACTACAGCTTGATTTACCGCCTGGTCCGGTGCTGGTGTTGGTAGCAGGAGCAATTACCTTGATCACATACTTGGCGACAACGCGCAAGCGTGCTGCTGATCTAGTTACGCACTAAACGTTTCGACAGCAGTCGACCAACACCAAGCAACACACCAAGTGTGATGGTGGCAACAATGATGAACGGTGTGGCAATGCCGCGATCAAATACGAAGCGACGCAGCAGCAAGCCAGCCACCACAGTGATTACCCACGTTGCCGCCCATGATCTACGCGTGAATGGTTCGACCCAGGTACGCATGCCAAGCCATGAAATGACAAGTGCAAGAAGAAATGGCGCAGCCACTGCAAGTACGCCAAAGATAGCCGTTCCTTCATCGTGATTGCGTCGCCCAATGGCGACAAACACCACAACTGCAACAACATCAACAATCGCCGTAGTAATTACGGCGCGTTGACTAAGCCTCGTCGTAATACTCGCGGCCCAGGTGCGTGATCTGGTCTTCGCCCATCATCCAGCGAAGTGTGTTCTTGAGCTTGGCCAACTGCACAAACAAGTCGTGTTCTGGCTTGAGGCCAGGTGCAACTTGTGGGCTCTTGTAATAGAACGACAACCACTCTTGAATGCCACCGATGCCTGCGCGTTGCGCGAGGTCGGTGAACAACACCAAGTCGAGTGCGAGCGGTGCAGCAAGAATGCTGTCGCGGCACAAGAAGTTGACTTTGATCTGCATTGGGTAACCCAACCATCCGAAGATGTCGATGTTGTCCCAGCCTTCTTTGTTGTCGCCGCGTGGCGGGTAATAGTTGATCTTGACCGAGTGATACACATCGCCGTACAACTCTGGAAACAAACTTGGTTGCAAGATGTCTTCGAGCACGCCCAACTTTGATTCTTCTTTTGTCTTGAAGTTGTCTGGATCGTCGAGTACTTCGCCGTCACGGTTGCCAAGAATGTTGGTGGAGTACCAACCGGCAAGTCCGAGCATGCGAGCCTTCAACATTGGTGCAAGCACGGTCTTCATGAGGGTCTGACCCGTTTTGAAGTCTTTACCCGAAATGGCAACTTTGCGCTCAGTGGCGAGTTTGCGCAACACAGGTGTATCAACTGCGAGGTTTGGTGCGCCGTTCGCAAATGGAACGCCTTCCAAAATTGCTGCGTATGCGTACAACATGCTTGGTGCGATCATCGGATCGTTTGCATCAATTGCTTTTTCAAATGATTCGATGTCTTCGTGTTGTGGTCCTGGCTCAATAAAGATTTCTGTGGACGCACACCAGATCATCACGAGACGATCGACTTTCTTTTCATCCTTAAACTTGTTGATGTCAGCACGAATACCGTTGAGCATCTCGCGCTTCGAGATCTTGCCCATGGTGTTGTCGGCATCGATGTTCTTGACGTAGTTGCGTTCGAAAGCAGCCTTCATTGGGCGCACGTCGCGCAATGCATCCGAGATCGCCTCGAGGTGCTTGCCGCTTTCCAAAACGCCAGCGCGTTGTGCTGCTACGTAGGCATCATCCGGAAACGGATCCCACGAACCCCACACGATGTCTTCGATGCGGGCGAGTGGAACGAAATCTTTGATCATCGGGTTGCGACCATCGGTGCGCTTGCCGAGACGGATGGTGTCCATCTGGGTGAGTGAGCCGATTGGTGCACCAAGACCGCGCTTGGCGAGTTCGACGCCGGCAATCAGGGTTGAAGCAACAGCGCCGAGGCCGACGGTGAGTACACCGAGCTTGCCTTCTGCTGGGGCAATAGTTGGTTTCTTTGTAGACATGTGGTCTCCAGTAAATGTTGGACGGGATAAGGCTACGCCGAATGTCGTGCCTTCAGAGCACTCGACAAATAGTGGCTTTGGCTAGCCAGTTGGCTGAAGTTCGCGCAACAGCATGACCGTCATATGCAAACGAACGGCGGTGCGCGAAGCACCCTGCACCTGGATGAAGTGGTCCCACATCTCAAATGACGTGATTGCTTCAATGCGCGGCAGTACATCGTATGGGTCGGTGTTGAGGTGAAGTTCTTTTACAAATCCTTGTTGAATTTGTTGAGTCATTACGCGGCGCAATTCTTCGAGCGCAATGTTGAACGTTTTTGATTTTGCAGCGGCCTCTACTCGCATCATTCCGCGGCGAAGTGGCGCAGCAAGTGCATACATGTTGTCGCGCATCTCTACAAGCGTGCGCACTTTGTCGGCAGTGGATCTGTGTGGGTCGAGCGGCGCAAGAAAGGGTGCGATTCGTTCAGATTGACGGCGCAAGATTTCGGCGTACAAACCTTCCATGTCGTCGAAGTGCTGAAACACTGTGCGCACCGCAACGTCTGCACGCTTGGCAATCTCTTGCGCGCGCGGACGTAGAACTCCTTCTTCGAGTAGCTCGAGAAGTGCTTCGGCAATGGCTTCGCGGGTGCGCTCAGAGCGAGCAACCCGGCCATCTACTTGCGTCTCAAGCGTTTGCACGTCGACAGTTGTTTCTTTAGACATGTGGGGGAAGATTTTTAACTTACGCCTGGACAGTAAATGGACGAGTCGGAATGAGTGCAGTGCGCTCGAGTCCGTCTTCACGATCTCCATGGATCTCGTCGTACTTCGGATTTGAGGTCATTTCAATCATCACTTCTCGGCTTGGGTATTCGATGATCACGATGTAGTCCCACTTGTCGGCTTCGTTGTCACCAATCAATACGCCCATCGGCTTTCCGTGCCAGACGAGTTTTCCGCCGCGCTCGGTCACCATCTTGATCACGTTTTCGCCGTACTTGTTGTACGAGGCTTCACCCGATTTGTCATCGTTTGTCTTTGCTTTGAACTTAAGCAAATTGACCATGTGGATCGGGCCGCTCGATGGTGCTGCAAGAAACGCGGTCAGTTGTTCTTTTGTTGGTTTAATTCCCATATTCGCAGTGTAGGTGCAATTACCTGTGAGCGCTACCCCTAACACACATTTTCCAGACTGGGCTGATCAAGCCACTCATAAATACAAATAAATAACAATATTTGTTGTTGCTCAATACCATCGATATTTTTATCGACACTTACTTTCTGATGCATGCGCAAACAACATGTTGCAGTGCTTACAACAATCGCATTGGTTATGTTTTGCAGTGTGCACAATGCGCGTGATGCACGTGCTGATACTGCGGGTGGTGCGCTGACCGATGCAACTGGTACATCAACGCAATCCCAAGCACACATGCGCTACATCACTGCGGGCGACAATCACACATGCATCGTGCTGAGTGACAACTCGGCCAAATGTTTTGGAATGGGGTCGGAAGGTCAGTTGGGCAGTGGCAACACCAACAACATTGGTGATGGAGTTGGGTCGAGCGTCGCAACTTCTAGTGCGGTTTCGCTTGGCGCGGGTCGCACCGTGCGTTCGATCTCGGCCGGTGCGTCACACACATGCGCGCTGCTCGACAACGCAACGGTCAAGTGTTGGGGTCGTGGCAACTATGGCCAATTGGGTATTGGCTCTATCGCCACTATTGGTGATGGCGATGGCGAGATGGGCGTCTCGCTACCGGCGGTGTCACTTGGTACCGATCGCACTGCACTGCAAATCACTGTTGGTTCGCAACATTCGTGTGCGTTGCTCGACAACTATGCAATCAAGTGCTGGGGGAGTGGCAACTATGGCCAACTGGGCATTGGATCCACAGCCGTCATCGGCGATGTTGCAGGAGAGATGGGCGATTTGCTTGTTGCGGTTACGTTTGCATCTGGTCGCAGTGCGCGAGCGATTGCGGCCGGGTCAAATCACACCTGTGCGTTGCTCGACAACGCGTCGGTTGTCTGTTGGGGTCGCGGCACCTCTGGTCAGCTTGGCCAGGGCGCTACTGCCAATATCGGTTACTCCGGATCAACCACTGTTGCCACAACACTTGCAATCGATTTGGGTTCTAGTCGCACTGCGCTCGCGATCAGCGCAGGCGATACACACACGTGTGCCATTCTCGACAACGCCACGGTTAAGTGTTGGGGCTCTGGCGGAAATGGTCGACTGGGTTCTGGAGCCACAAGAAATTTGGGCGATGGTGCAAACGAGATGGGTAATGCGCTTGTGGCTGTCGACGTGGGTGCTGAGCACACTGTTCGTGCAATCAGTGCTGGCATTGCGCACACATGTGTTGTATTGAATGATTCATCAATGAAGTGTTGGGGCAATGGTGGCTACGGAAAACTTGGTTACGAAAATCAAAACAATGTCGGAGACATTCCAAATCAGATGGGCGGCAATCTCGCAGCAGTTTCACTCGGCGCTGGTCGCACTGCACTTGCCATCAGCGCTGGCGGCACGCATACGTGTGCGGTGCTCGACAATGCAACGCTCAAGTGTTGGGGCGAGGGCTCGAGTGGCCAACTGGGCTCAGATAACACTGACTTCATTGGTGATGACACGAACGAGATGGGCGAGTCGCTCGCTGTTGTTGCACTTAGCGGCGGCTCTCTCAATACCGATACCGAACCAACTGCGCCACAAAGTGTTGTTGCGGTTGCAGGCGACACGCAAGCAACAGTGTCGTGGAGCGCACCCGCTGACAACGGTGGGTCGGCGGTGACTGACTACATAGTGGAATATTCGGTCTCAGATTCAGATTCATGGTCGGTGTTTAACGACGGCGTGTCTACTTCGCTGAGCGCAACAGTGACAGGTCTTGTTAATGACACATCGTATTCATTCCGAGTCAGTGCACTCAATGCGATTAACACGGGTGCAACTGTGCTGGCATCAACTTCGATCACGCCGGTAACTACAACAACAACAACGACTACTACTACAACGACTACTACAACAACGGTTGCGCCGACTACGACTAGTACAACTATTCCAACTACGACTACAACGGTTGCGTCCACTACAAATACGACAACAGTCGCGCCGGCTATTCCGAATACGACTAGTACAACTATTCCGACTACGACTACAACGGTCGCGCCAACTACAACAACGGTTGCACCAACTACGACAACAACTATTCCGACGACAACTATTCCGACTACGACGACAACAACGATTGTCCCTCAAGTACTCGTTGCCCGAACTATTCCATCCATTGTCGTGCAACCGTTTGCCCTCAACGTTTCGGCGCTGAGTGCGCTGCAACTCGGGCGGCTCGATCGCTACTCAAACAATCTCAAGCGCGGAGACTCGGTTACATGCACCTCGTTTTCAACAAATAATTCGTTAGGCATGGTGAGTCGGCTCAATGTGCAACGAGCACGAAGTGTGTGCAGATACCTCTCGGTCAAGGTCAGTGGCTTACAAGTCAGGCTGGTCGCGGCATTTGCTCCAGCCAATCCAGTTCGCAGTTCGACGGCTGGCGCACTCCCAGACTGGCAAAGCCTCAATCTGCTCAGGCGGGTGGTGGTCGAGGCCCGTCCAGGCACATAATCACCGTTTGTAAAGAACAAAAAGCCCTAAAAAGATTTAGATCGGTTGCCGAACGGCTTTTGTGCTGACACACTGAAAGATGTGTTCACAACAAAGGCAACCGCCAACCTCAATACAAAAGTCGTAGTAGTAGTTAGATAGGCGCACCGGCTCTCGCCGCGTGTGCCCAAGCCTCCCACAAGGGAGGCTTTTTTATTCCCCAAAAACAAGTCAAAAAACAAGCCAAAAAACAAGCCAAAAAACAAGCCAAGTAACAAGTTCGACAACAGCACTAACAACGGAGAAACACATGACATCCAAGCAAACGAAAGCAGGAAAGCTCGGTGAAAAGATCACCGGTGCCGAAGCACTGATTCGCGGCCTCGAGATGGAGAACGTGGATGTGATGTTTGGTCTGCCAGGTGGATGCATCTTGCCTGCATACGACCCGTTGCTTAAGTCATCCATTCGCCACATCTTGGTGCGTCACGAGCAAGGTGCTGGTCACATGGCCGAGGGTTATGCACACGTCACCGGTCGTCCGGGCGTTGCCATGGTCACGAGTGGTCCTGCAGCAACCAACATGGTTACTCCGTTGTGCGATGCGTTCATGGATTCGATTCCGATGGTTGCAATCACTGGTCAAGTTTCTACATCTGCAATTGGTACTGATGCGTTTCAAGAGTGCGACACGGTTGGCATCACGCGCAGCATTACTAAGCACAACGAACTTGTTATGAGTGCAGAAGATTTGCCAATGGCAATTCGTCAGGCATTTCACATCGCAACTACGGGTCGTCCAGGTCCAGTGCTCATCGACGTTCCAAAAGACGTGTTGCAAAACACCATGAGTTGGAACTGGCCAACCGATGATGAAGTTGCCGACAGCCTTCCTGGTTACAAACCAAACACCAAGGGTCACACACGCATGATCAAAGAGGCTGCGCAATTAATTTTGCGTAGCGAACGACCAGTGCTCTATGTGGGTGGTGGTGTTCTTAAAGCACGGGCTGCTGATGCATTGCGCGCACTTGCCGAACTTACACAAATTCCAGTTGTCACCACGTTGATGGCACGCGGCGCGTTTCCTGATGATCACCCGTTGTGCTTGGGCATGCCAGGCATGCACGGCACTGCAACTGCGGTTACTGCAATGCAAAAGAGTGACTTGTTGATCGCACTCGGTGCACGCTTCGACGACCGCGTTACTGGAAAAGTCAACGGCTTTGCACCGGATGCAAAAATCATTCACGTCGACATCGACCCAGCAGAGCAGGGCAAAGTACGCAAGCCAGACGTGCCAATCGTTGGTGACTGTTGCTTGGTCATCGAAGAGATGGTCAAAGCTATTCAAGAATTGCTGCAGGGTGGTACAGCACAAGCTGATCTCAACCCATGGCGCAGTCGTGTCAGCGGTTGGCAAGAGCAGTTTCCTTTGATGTACGAACAAAGTGAGCCAGGCGGCCCACTTAAGCCTCAGTATTGTTTAGAAAAATTGCGCGATGCAGCACCAGAAGGCACGATCCTCGTGTCGGGTGTTGGTCAGCACCAAATGTGGTCAAGCCAGTACTGGCGTTTTAATGAGCCGTACACATGGGTCAACTCGGGTGGCTTAGGCACGATGGGTTTCTCGGTTCCTGCTGCAATCGGCGCAAAAGTTGGTCGTCCAGACAAAACCGTCTGGGCAATCGACGGCGACGGATGTTTCCAGATGACAGCACAAGAGTTGGTCACTGCATCAATTGAAAAAATTCCGGTCAAGATCGGCATTCTCAACAACTCGTACCTCGGCATGGTTCGCCAATGGCAAGAGATGTTCTACGACGAGCGTTACTCAGAGGTGTATTTGTCGCAAGATACACCGAACTATGTCAAGTGGGCAGAGGCAATGGGTTGCGTTGGAATTCGTGTTGACGATCCATCCGAAGTCGAAGCAGCAATCGACAAAGCAAACTCGATCAACGATCGACCAGTTGTTGTCGATTTCCGCGTTGATGCAAGAGAAATTGTGTATCCGATGATTGCGCCGGGCACCAGCAACGACGCCATCATGTTGCCACCATCGCAAAGCGGTCGAAAGGAGTTCCTCAAATGAGCGGCTCAAATCCATACGGCAGTGCACCAACACATCACATGTTGTCGGTGCTTGTGCAAAACCGGCCTGGCGTGCTCGCGCGCGTTGCGTCATTGTTTGCACGTCGCGGTTACAACATCTTTTCATTGGCTGTTGCACCAACCGAACAAGCTGAGTACAGCCGCATCACCATCGTGGTCGATGTTGACTCTGCTCCTCTCGAACAGATCGTCAAGCAGTTGTTCAAACTGATCGACGTCGTGCGCATTTCCGAGCTCGATCCACGCAAGTCGGTCGAGCGCGAGCTCATGGTGGCCACGATCAAGGCAAGTGCCACAGAGCGCGGTGAAATCGTCGAATTAGTCAATATCTTTGAAGGCCGGATTCTTTCGGTTGGGGCAGACGCCGTAACTGTTTCCCTGGACGGAAGTCCTGAAAAGTTGGACGATTTCACAGAATTGCTGCGACAATATGGGATTACAGAATCGCAGCGCACAGGTCGCGTTGCGCTTCCAAAACTCGATACAGCAACCAAAGCAACTAAAGCACTGAACACACAAGGAAAGGCAAACTAATGGCCGCAAATATTTATTACGAGAAAGATGCCGATCCGGCAATTATCCGCGCAAAGAAAGTGGCCATCGTTGGTTACGGCTCGCAAGGTCACGCACATGCACTCAACCTCAAAGAGTCGGGTGTAGACGTAGTTGTTGGTTTGCGCGACGGATCGTCATCAAAAGCCAAAGCTGAAAGCGCTGGCTTGCGCGTGATGTCGATTGCTGACGCCACAAAGTACGCCGACGTGATCATGATCCTTGCTCCAGACACCGAGCAAAAGAAGATTTACGAAGAGAGCATCGCGCCAAACCTCACAGAGGGCAAAGCAATTGCATTCGCTCACGGTTTCAATATTCGCTTCAATCGCATCGAAGCACCAAAGGGTGTTGACGTGATCATGATTGCTCCAAAGGGCCCAGGCCACTTGGTGCGTCGTACGTACACCGAAGGTGGTGGAGTACCAGCGTTGATCGCTGTTGAGCAAGATGCATCGGGCAAAGCAAAAGCAATTGCGTTGTCATACGCAGAAGCAATTGGCGGCGCACGCGCAGGTGTTCTTGAGACCACATTTACTGAAGAGACCGAGACCGACTTGTTCGGTGAGCAAGTAGTGCTCTGCGGTGGCTTGACTTCACTTGTTCAAGCTGGATTCGAAACTCTTGTTGAAGCTGGTTACCAGCCAGAGATGGCGTACTTCGAGTGCTTGCACGAAGTGAAGTTGATTGTTGACTTGATGTATGAAGAAGGAATCGCCGGTATGCGTTATTCCATCTCCGACACTGCAGAGTACGGTGACGTCTCACGCGGACCACGCATCATCAATGCCGACACAAAAGCAGAGATGAAGAAGATTCTTGGTGAAATTCAGTCGGGCAAGTTTGCCGAAGAGTGGATCGCCGAGAGCGACGGTGGCCGCAAGCGTTTTGCCGAGTTGCAAAATGCTGGTCGCAATCACCCAATCGAAAAGGTTGGTGCTCAGTTGCGCTCGATGATGCCGTGGATATCCAAGGGCAAGAAGAAAGTCTCCGAGATATCTGGAGGCTGATAAGCCTTATTAAGCCCTAAACAGGCAATTAAGGCCTATAGATAAAGAGTTTTTTAATCCCGAGTTGTTTGGTCAACAATTGCCCTCTAGGGTGCTTGCATGACAAACAACTGGGGATTCGAAACACGTCAGATTCACGCCGGCCAAGTAGCCGACCCAACCACTGGTGCGCGCGCCGTACCTGTGTATCGCACCACGAGTTACGTGTTTCGCGATGCGCAACACGCACAAAACTTGTTTGCGCTTGCCGAGATCGGCAATATCTATACGCGCATCATGAACCCAACGCAAGGTGTGCTCGAAGCACGCTTGTCGTCACTTGAAGGCGGCACCGCAACTGCAGTTGGTTTGCCAGGTGCACTAGCAGTGAGCTCCGGTCAGTCTGCTGAGTTGCTTGCAATTCTTACAATCGCAGAAACCGGCTCGCACATTGTTGCGTCACCAAGCTTGTATGGCGGTACCTACAACTTGTTCCACTACACGTTGCCAAAGTTGGGCATCAACGTCACGTTCGTTGAAGACCCAGACAATCTCGATCAGTGGAAAGCAGCAGTACAGCCAAACACCAAGTTGTTTTACGGCGAAGTATTGGCCAACCCACGCAACAACATTCTTGACATTGAGGGCATCAGCAAAGTTGCACATGCAGCTGGCGTTCCACTGATCGTCGACAACACTGTGCCAACCCCGTACCTAATTCGTCCTATCGAGTGGGGCGCAGACATCGTCGTGCATTCACTCACCAAGTTCATTGGCGGTCACGGCACATCTATCGGTGGGGCAATCATCGACGGCGGCAAGTTTGACTTCGGTCAAAACGATAAGTTTCCAAACTTCACTGAGCCAGATCCGTCGTACCACGGCCTCGCATACTGGCCAGCACTTGGTCACGGTTCATTCATCATCAAAGCTCGCGTGCAGATGTTGCGCGACTTGGGCATGGCAACTACTCCAGACAACGCATTCAACTTCTTGCAAGGTCTCGAGACATTGTCATTCCGCATGGATCGCCACTGGGCTAACGCACAAAAAGTTGGCGAGTTTTTGGCTAAGCACCCACAAGTTGAAGAAGTGTTCTATGCCGGTCTCACCACCAGCAAGTGGCACGAGCGCGCCAAGAAGTACGGCAAAGGCAAGGGTTACGGCTCGGTGCTTGCGTTCAACATCAAAGGTGGCGTTGAAGCCGGGCAGAAGTTTGTTGCGGGTCTCACATTGCACAGCCATGTGGCCAATATCGGTGACGTTCGCAGCCTTGTGATCCACCCAGCATCAACGACGCACAGTCAATTATCTCCGGAAGAGCAAAAGTCAACGGGAGTATTCCCAGGCCTCGTACGCTTGTCGGTCGGTCTCGAGACAATCGAAGATATTTTGGCCGACCTCGAAGAGGGCTTCAAGGCCGCAAAGTAACCCCCTCTTATTGGGTTACAAACAACAGATCTCAGCATGAAATAGGGGCTTTTAGCTCAACAATTTACTGTCCGTTCACCATGACGTCAGACCGAGTTCACTACTCGGTGGAATCATAAGTGTTGTGAATACGACCACGACTCCGACCCCGCGGAAGATGGTGGTTGTTTACAGTCGAGCCGACAAGATATTCCGCAGGATCGTGACTGCGGGTGCACTCACCTCGCTGATGTTGTTGGGTCTCATCGCCGCTTTTCTCATTTTTCGAAGTTGGGATACCTTCAGTCAATTTGGTTTTAAGTTCATCACTGGCTCGGAGTGGTTCTCGGCTGGCGAAGACCCACTCGGCGGAGCAACTACCGCGCTGGTAGAGGCAGAAGACGCAAGTGTTTTTTCGATAGGCCCAATGATCGTCGGTTCGCTTGTTGTTGCGCTGATCGCAATGTTTCTTGCAGTGCCATTATCAATTGGTGGGGCACTGTATATCGAGTTTTATGCACCTAGAGGAATTTACCGCCTGCTTGTTTCAATGTTGGATTTGGCCGCTGCGATTCCCTCGTTGATTTTTGGACTTTGGGGAATTCAAGTATTTACTCCGATTGGTGTGCGGTGGGCAACACTTCTCAACGATCGGCTTGGATTTATTCCAATCTTTTCCGTTGAGTTCGAGAACTTTGCAAGGAGTCCGTTCGTGGCAGGCTGCGTACTTGCATCTCTGGTCGTGCCAATTACGACTTCGGTTGCCCGTGAAGTTTATTCTCGCACTCCACGAGATTTAATCGACACATGTTTTGCTCTTGGTGGAACCAAATGGGGCGCGATTCGCTCTGTTGTCATTCCTTACGGAAAGAGCGGTGTAATTGCTGGAGCGATGCTGGGTCTCGGTCGAGCGTTGGGTGAGACAGTTGCAATTTATTTGATGTTGAACCTCGTTTTCGATTACTCCAATGAAATTCTGGATTCGGCCGGCGGAAACGTTGCGTCAATGATTGCTCTGAAGTTCGGAGAAGCAACCGACAAGGAAATATCAGCTCTTATCGCCGCTGGATTAGTCCTATTCGTTATCACTCTGATGGTCAATATGATCGCATCAAGCATCGTGCAAAGATCGACGCCGCGCGCATGAATTCTGTCCCCGCCACAGATCAGTTCGTGGGCATTGAGCCTCTTCGTCCATGGGCGGTAACTCGTTCAACACGTCTCAAAAACTTGTCTCGCTTAGCTGTTTTCGCCATCGTCGCATTCTTGGTCACGATCATTACTCCGTTGGCAAAAATTGATGGATGGGCAGTCGCGTTCCTGCTCATCAATGTTGCATGGGTCGTTGGACAAAATTCACGATTGGGCGCAAAGGAACGTCGTGATGCGGTTTTGCGAGTGGTATTTACTTCGCTGGCTGTTCTCGCCTTTGTTCCATGGCTGTCAATTTTTCTCACCGTCTTGTTAAAGGGTTATCGTGCCATCTATCCCGGATATTTCTTTTCGGATATGCGCACGTCAACGCCTGAAGATGAGTTCAACATTGGCGGAGCAGGACACGCAATCGTTGGATCGTTGATCATGGTGGCGATTGCAACGGTGATTACTCTGCCGCTTGGAATTTTGAGCGGTATTTACCTCACCGAAGTGCGTGGGCGAATGACATTTCTCGTCAGATTCATCGTGCAATCGATGGCGGGTGTGCCATCAGTGGTAGCAGGGCTCTTTATTTTCACGACGATCGTGCAGCCAATGGGTAAATACTCGGGAATGGCCGGCGGTCTTGCGCTTGCAGTGCTAATGCTTCCAACTGTTTCTCGCACTGCCGAAGAAGTGTTGAAACTCGTACCTGACGATTTGCGCAGTGCTGGCTATGCCCTCGGCGCACGGCAGTGGCGCACCGCAATCATGGTGGTACTGCCAACAGTGAGGTCTGGTCTCATCACTGCAGGCATCTTGGGAGTTGCTCGAGTAATTGGCGAGACCGCCCCACTGCTCCTCACTTCTCTCAACACCAACGGTTTTGTGTGGAACCCAGCCGGGGGAACTGTCGCATCGCTTCCTACCTACATCTTCTCGATGTTCATGTACGGCACGGAGTATTCAACAGCTCGAGCATGGACCGGATCAATGGTTTTGCTTGCGCTGGTGTTTGGGTTTTTCGTTCTTGCCCGACGGCTTGGCGGTTCTGCGGCTCAAACGGCAAAGTCTGATTCGCGAAAAGCAAGAAAGTTGAAGAAGATATCATGAGCCAAAGGATTGAGAACATGACACAACAAAATGCTGACACCACTACGACGGTGCCTCAACGAGCAGTTGCCGAACCTGATTTCATAGGGCTCGAGACACGAGGTGCGCATGCATGGTTTGGAACACATCATGCTCTCGCCGATGTATCACTTCGTTTCCCAGAACGGACCGTAACAGGGCTGATTGGTCCTTCCGGCTGCGGAAAATCAACGTTTATTCGCTTATTGAACCGAATGCACGAATTTATTCCTTCAGCAGCAATGGCGGGTGAGATTCTCTTGAATGGTTCGGACATCTACGATCCATCAGAGGATCCTGCATCAATCCGGTTGAAGGTTGGCATGGTATTCCAAAAGCCAAACCCATTTCCTGCAATGACAATTAGAGAAAATGTCTTGGCAGGTATCAAGTTGGCTCACCTGAAGCGGGACAACCACGATGACATCGTTGAACAATGCTTATCTCGCGCTGGTCTCTGGAAAGAAGTAAAAGATCGTCTAGGCGCATCTGGAGGTTCTCTTTCAGGTGGCCAACAACAACGGCTGTGTATTGCTCGTTCGCTAGCGGTAGAGCCGCAGGTTCTGTTGATGGACGAGCCATGTTCCGCACTTGACCCTGGCAGCACCCTACGGATCGAAGAAACGATCAGGGAACTAGCAGAGAAAATAACGGTAGTGATCGTTACGCACAACATGCAACAGGCAAGTCGTGTGAGCGACTTCTGTGCGTTTTTCCTCACCGATGGCGGACCCGGCTATCTGGTTGAGGCCGATGCGACAAGAAAAATCTTCACGAATCCAACTGATTCGCGAACCGCCGATTATGTGCAAGGAAAGTTCGGCTGACAGTTAAGACGCTGTTCACTTTTCTTTCACCAGCCGTACGCCTTGAGTTAAGCGCGCCGAAAGCCCGAGGGCTTAACCTCACATTCAATAGTCACAATCAAAATACCAAGGAGAAATATGAATAAGCGTGTAAAGCATTTCGTAGCGATCATGATCGCTGCGGCGGGCGTGCTATCAACGTCCTCGATAGCCAAGGCCGAGGATGTAACGGGTGGCGGCGCGTCGTTTCCTGTCTCATTTTTGACACCAGCAATCGCAGAGTTCAATAAAACATTTAGCCACAACCTCACCTACACCTCAACTGGTTCTGGTACAGGTAAGAAAAACTTTAAGGCAACAACTTTTAAGTTTGCAGGAACAGACTCGGCAGTTGGATCTGCTGACTTGCCATCATTCGGTTGGACTTACGTTCCATACGTAGCCGGTGCAATTGCCATTGGATACCGCCTGGATGAGCTCAAGGGTGCAACGCTCTCGCTGAGCCCAGCAACAATCAACGGAATTTTCGGTGGCGTGATTTCAAAGTGGAATGACCCAAGCATCGCAAACGACATCAAGACGAATCCAACATGGGGTAACACGAAAAAGAAGTCCGATGTCAAAGGTGCGACTGCCCTGTGGGAGAACGTATCAACGACCTCCGCAAAAATCACTGTGTCAATGTTGCCAGCAGCTTTGAAGGCAAGCAAAGGCAAAAAGATCGAGTGGATTGACGATACAACGAAGAAAGTCTTGAAGACGTTGACCGTTGGAACCAAGGCTGAAGTGAACATGACTGGAACCGTGAAGTCGAAAGACAAATATTCGATCAAGGTCGGTGGCAAAACAATCGCTACGTATTCACAGATCGAAGTAAAACTGCCTGACACAGCTATTCAAGTTGTATACCGCGCAGACACTTCGGGTACCACCAACAACTTCTGCCAGTACATGGCAGGTGCTTCTAACCCAGACTGGAAGATCAACGACGCTTTCCAAAGTTGTGTCCCAGGTGGAGTCACCGCCTATGGCTCGCGCTTTGTTGGTCAACCACAGAGCAACAACCAAGCGAATTACATTGCAAGCACAAACGGTGCAATCGGGTACGGAGAAGTTTCTTACTTCATTGACCCAACACGTGCAGCGCAGGGAGTTCGTGCCGCGAACATTTTGAACGCAGCCGGAAAGTTTGTTGCTCCAACATCCGCAGGTTACAACTCGCATCTTGCAGGTGGAACTCAGGACGAAAAAGGTCTGATCGCGTTCAACTGGAAACAAACTGCAAACCCAACGGCTTATCCGTTAGGTGCAGTGACTTATGGACTTTGCCAAACATCATCTGATGCAAAGAACAAAGTAGTTGCCCAATTCTTCCAGTGGCTAATCAGTGACTTCGGACCAAAGAATGCTGAAGCGCTTGGCTATACGCCATTGCTCGGCGACGTAGCAACGAAGGCCACAACATTGGCAAAGAAGTGCGGCGCAAGCTGATTTAACTTATTGAAGAAAAATTAGTAAAGGAAAAGGCCCCGGGACCCCCCGGGGCCTTTTTCGTATCTCTAGTTAAATCCCAGCAAACCTATATTGTGTCGTCGTTACCGTCTTGTTGTTCGCGCAAGAATTTCTCAAACTCGGCGGCCAACGCATCGCCTGTCGGAATGTTTTCTTCCACGCGGCGGTCGTATTCATCTTCAAGCATTGCTAAGTAACTCGTGGTCTGATCAT
>JBIKZO010000115.1:0-4754 GCA_044354675.1 Ilumatobacteraceae bacterium
GAACTTCGTGTTCGTGAGGCTGGCGAGTGGCTGAATTTGGAAGATGGCTTGATCGAGACGATCGTTACGCCAAGACGAATCATCGAAGTGGCTATCCCATTTCGACGCGACGACGGAACACGAGACCAACTTGTTGGGTGGCGAGTGCATCACAACACCACTCGAGGCCCGGCAAAGGGCGGTATTCGATATCACCACGAAGTAAGCCGTGATGAAGTAGTTGCACTCGCGATTGGTATGTCGCTCAAGACCGCAATTGCCAACCTGCCACTCGGTGGAGCAAAAGGTGGCGTGCGATTTGATCCGAAGCAGTATTCGATTGGCGAAATTGAGCGCATCACACGCCGATATGTTTCGGAGATCGCCTCATTTCTCGGCCCAGACCGCGACGTGCCAGCACCAGACGTAGGCACCAACTCGCAGATCATGGCGTGGATCATGGACCAATACTCAACAGGCGTTGGCCATGCAACACCAGGTGTCGTAACCGGCAAACCAATCGAACTTGGCGGGTCACTCGGTCGCGAATCATCAACTGGTCGTGGTGTTGTTGAAGCCGCAGCATTGATGCTTGGCAAGATGGGCACTTCATTGGCCGGCAAAAAGATTGCGATTCAGGGCTATGGGCAAGTGGGCTCGTGGGCTGCACGACTCGCATCTGCTCGCGGCGCGCTCATTGTTGGACTCTCTGACGTTGGCGGAACAATTTATTCCGACAGCGGACTCGATCTTGCAAAGATTGACAAAGCCATGCGCGAAGGTGCGCGAAGTGTTTGCGACACCGGCGTAGGCGAAGTTGTTGCACGTGGGACTGCAGGCTCGACAGCCATATTTGGTCTCGATTGCGACATCGTGATGCCGTGCGCACTTGGTGAAGCAGTCGGCGAAGCCGAAGCAAACAGCATGAAAGCGAAGCTTGTTGTCGAGGGCGCCAATGGTCCCCTCACCCCAACAGCCGACCTCATCTTGGCCGACAAAGGTGTTGTCGTCATCCCCGACGTATATGCCAACGCGGGTGGCGTTACTTGCTCATATCTCGAGCAATGTCAAAACTTTGCCCACCTCACGTGGGACGAAGACGAAGTGAATGCTCGAGTCATTGATTTGATGCGTGCTGCATTTGAGCGCTTCTATGCATTTACTCAAGAAACGAAGTTGCCAAACCGATTGGCAGCAACAGTTTTAGGCGTCAAGACCATTGCCGATGCTCACCGCATGCGGGGCCTTCACCCATAAAGGTTTCAGGTACTTGACAGCCAGAGCAACAAATGTGTAACGATCTGAGAAATGACGTCACATTTGCAAACTCGCGTACACATCCCTATCGAGAATCACCATCGAAAGGGCAATACATGTCAAATAGTGCAATCCAGAGAGTCTTTCCGCCAATGAATGATTCGGCAGGAAATGAAGACAACGAATTTGTAACCTATTCCGAATTCAGAGGTTTCGTAACCGAAACACGCACTGGGTTCGTGCATATCGAGTCAAAGATTGATTGGCTACAAAGCACAATGGATATTCGCTTTGAAGCCGTGACCGAACGCTTCAATTCGGTTGATAAACGCTTCGACGACTTCACCGACAACATCGACAAACGCTTCGACGCAATAGACAACCGCTTTGACGACTTCACCACCAACATCGACAAACGCTTTGAAGCCATAGACAAACGCTTCGACGACTTCACCGAAAACATCAATAAACGCTTTGAAGCCATGGACAAACGCTTCGACGACTTCACCGCCAACATCAATAAGAGGTTTGAAGAGTTCACTGCCAACATCAATAAGCGTTTTGATGACGCCAACACAAAGTCTCATCGAGAATTTGTAGGAATAATGCTTGGGTTTCTCTCGATCAACCTTGTCATCATTGGATCAGTCGTTGGACTGATTGCAAAGACTGGCTAATTATTTAGTGCGCTGTAGCACGGGTGTCGGAGACACCACCGGCGGCCGCAAGTCGTGCGTGTGCACGACGTAGCGCTGATTCAACCGTTGCATCATGCTCGCCGCGCATTGCGTCTTCAGCACGCTGTAGCGCTATCCGCGCACGGTCGATGTTGATGTCTGCAGCAAGTTCGGCAGAGTCAGACAAGATCGTCACATGGTCAGGAGCCACATCAACGAATCCACCGTGAACGGCAAGATCCTGCACCGTGCCGTCACTGAGGTAAATACGAGTGTGGTTCTCGACTAGCGCACCCAAGAATGCAATGTGCCCTGGCAAAAAAGCGATTTCTCCACCATCGAGCGTGCGGGTAATGACCTGACGGGCATCACCTGTAAACAGCACACGCTCAGGTGAAACCACCTGTACGCGAAGAGCACCAGCATCGGCCATGATTAAGCGTTTTCCTGCAGTGCTTTGGCTTTAGCCAACACCTGATCAACGCCACCGACGTTCAAGAACGCCTGCTCTGGGACATCATCCAAGTCGCCCTTAATGATTGACTCGAAGCTCTCTACAGTGTCTTCCGTCTTGACGTACTCACCCTTCAAACCGGTGAACACTTCAGCAACAAAGAACGGCTGCGACAAGAATCGCTGCACCTTACGTGCACGAGACACAGTCTGGCGATCTTCTTCCGACAATTCATCCAAACCAAGAATCGCAATGATGTCTTGAAGTTCCTTGTAGCGCTGCAAGATTTCTTGCACACGACGAGCAACGTTGTAGTGACGATCACCAACAACTTCGGGCGACAAAATTGTCGACGTAGAAGCAAGTGGGTCCACTGCTGGGTAAATACCCAACGATGCGATCTGTCGCGACAACTCAGTTGTTGCATCCAAGAACGTAAAGGTCGTAAACGGAGCTGGGTCGGTGTAGTCGTCAGCAGGCACGTACACGGCTTGCAACGAGGTAATCGATCGACCACGTGTTGACGTGATGCGCTCTTGCAACTGACCCATTTCGTCAGCAAGTGTTGGCTGATAACCCACGGCTGAAGGCATACGGCCCAACAGCGTTGATACTTCAGATCCAGCCTGTACGAAACGGAAAATGTTGTCAACGAACAACAACACGTCTTGGTTTTTTACGTCGCGGAAATACTCGGCCATGGTGAGTGCCGAGAGTGCAACGCGCAAGCGCACGCCTGGTGGTTCGTCCATCTGGCCAAACACGAGGGCGGCTTTTTCGAACACGCCAGACTCTTCCATTTCCATGCGCAAGTCGGTGCCCTCACGGGTGCGCTCGCCCACGCCGGCAAACACCGACACACCACCGTGGTTTGATGCCACGCGGTTGATCATTTCGGTAATGAGAACGGTCTTGCCTACGCCTGCTCCACCGAACAAACCAATTTTTCCACCAGCCAAATATGGGGTGAGCAAGTCGATGACCTTAATTCCGGTTTCAAACATGCGACGGCTTGGCTCGAGAGCTGCGAAGTCTGGGGCTGGACGGTGAATGTCCCAACGCTCGACATCTTTGAAATCGTCGTTGTTGCCATCGAGGCAATCGCCCCACACGTTCCATACGTGACCAAGTGTCTTGTCGCCCACTGGCACTTGCAAACCATGACCGGTGTTGCGCACTGGAGTGCCACGACGAAGACCGTCAGTTGGCTTCAAGCACACTGCGCGCACGCGACTCTGGCCCAACTGCTGTGCAACTTCGGCGAGGATGAAAATGTCCTTGCCTTCCACGTTGACAGTGAACTCAAGAGCCTGGTTGAGCTCTGGAAGTGCGCCGCGAGGAAACTCGACGTCGATAACTGGACCAGCAATGGCGACTACTCGACCATCCTTGAGTCCTGTTGGGTTCTTTGTTGCTGTGCTCATGTTGTGCTCCTGTTTTTGATCTTTGTATGCAGACTTACTTAGTGCCGAGTGCTTCGGCGCCGCTAACGATTTCCATAATTTCGGTTGTGATTGAATCTTGACGCGCACGGTTCATGATGCGCGAGAGGTTTTTGACGAGATCTTCTGCGTTGTCAGTCGCTGCCTTCATGGCGCGCTGACGGAATGCGTGCTCGCTTGCCGCGGCATTCAATAGTGCTGCATAAACGCGGGCCTCAACATAACGAGGAAGCAATGTTTGCAAGATCACTTCTGGATCTGGCTCAAACTCGTAACTGCTGTTGGAACCAGCTGGCTTGCCGTCGCCACCTGCAGTAACGGATTGCTCGAGTGGCACGAGTGGACGACGCACGAGTTCTTGTGTGCCGGCCGAAACGAAACGTGTGTACACCAATTCGACGCGATCGATCTCGCCTTTGATGTACAAGTCGACGACATACTCACCAATGCGCTTGGCGTCGGCATAGCTTGGGCCGTCGGAAAAGCCTGCAAAACCCGTGCCCATTTTGTAGCCACGGAAGCGAAAATAGCCCTCTGCTTTGCGACCAACTGGCACGACTAAATAATCTTTGCCTGCCAACACGTCGGCTTTGATTTCGCCTTCGGTTGCACGCATCACACCAGAGTTGTATCCGCCGCACAAACCACGGTCGGCGGTGATCGCCACGTAGCAAGTAGTGCGAATGTTTTCGCGGGGCTTCAAGAATTCGCTATTGAGTCCTGCGCCACCTGCGGCCAAATCTTTGACAACTTCGGTAATGCGTTCGCTATATGGCACGGCGGCGATCACGCGTTGCTGGGCTTTGACGATGCGCGAAGCAGCGATCAATTCCATTGCACGCGTAATCTTTTTTGTCGCCTGAACGGACCGAATTCGTCCGCGCAGAATGCGCTCTTGACCGCCAGCCATGTATTACTCCGTTGCGAGAGTCTTGGCTGAGGCTG
>JBIKZO010000030.1:0-14990 GCA_044354675.1 Ilumatobacteraceae bacterium
ACTGGACGCAACCATCACAGTGTTCACATGGGAGGCATTACCGAAATTGCCAACTCGTTCCCAGGATACGACAGCGCGATGCCGCCAGAGTCAGCAACGGTTGCTCAAGTACTGCGCATGTCTGGATACTCAACATCATGTTTTGGTAAGTGGCACCTCGCACCGTCGTGGGAGCAAAGCCCCGCAGGTCCATTTGATCGTTGGCCAACAGGCTTAGGTTTCGATCGCTTCTACGGGATCATGGGCGCAGAGTCTTCGCAATGGGAACCACCTGTGTATGACCAGACAACACCGATTGCTCCACATATTGGCAAACCTGGCTATCACCTCACCGAAGATTTGGCCGATCAGGCAATCACGTGGATGCAACGCCAACATGCATCCACACCCAATCGACCATTTTTTTGTTACTTCTCTACTCCTGCCGTGCACGCACCGCACCATGTGTCGCGCGAATGGATCGACAAATTCAAAGGTCAGTTTGATGATGGCTGGGACTCACTGCGCGACATGATCTACGAGCGCCAGTTGAAACTCGGCGTGATTCCTAAAGACACCACGCTCACCAAGCGACCTGAGCAAGTGCCGGCGTGGGCCGACTACCCCGACCGCTATAAACCTGTTGCGCGACGATTGATGGAGACGTTTGCTGGTTTCCTTGCGCACACCGACGCACAAATTGCTCGCGTCATTGACTCGCTAGATGGCATGGGTATTGCCGACAACACTCTTGTCATCTACATCACTGGCGACAACGGTGCATCGGCCGAGGGCACAATTCATGGTGCGTGGAGCGCTCCATCGTTTCAAAACGGAGTCCCCGAAGACCCGGAGTGGCTGCTCGATCACATGGACGACTTCGGAACAGACAAATGCGAAAACCATTTCAATGTCGGCTGGGCATGGGCACTCGACTCGCCGTTTCAGTGGATGAAGCAAGTTGCATCGCATTTCGGTGGCACCCGCAACGCAATGGCGCTTTCGTGGCCGAAAAAAATTGCCGACAAGGGTGGTTTGCGCACACAGTTTCACCACGTCATCGACATCGTGCCGACCATTTACGACATTGCTGGCATTACGCCACCAACACATGTCAACGGCATCGAGCAGATGCCACTGCACGGCACATCGATGACATACACATTTGATTCTGCAGATGTGCCAAGCACACACACCAGCCAATACTTCGAGATCCTCGGCAACCGAGCAATCTACGCAGACGGCTGGATGGCTTCGTGTTTTCACGGTCGACTGCCGTGGATCAGACTGCAGGGTTTTGAGTTTGATGGACCACAAGAAGTGTGGGAGTTGTACAACATTGCAAACGACTTTTCGCAAGCAGTTGACCTGGCTGCCACGCACCCAGAGAAGCTCGCCGAATTGCAAGCCCTCTTTCATCAGCATGCAAACGATTACGGAATCTATCCATTGCGCGACCCGGGCTCGCCGCGCCATGGAGATTTTTCCGTGCCGCATTCGCTCGACGGTTTGACATCGATGACCTACACGCCTGCACATGTGCGCATGCCCGAGTCTTCGGTGATCAATATCAAGAACTGTTCGTTTCGAATCACCGCAAATATTGAGATCGCTTCATCATCAACCGCAGATAACCAACACGGTGTGATTGTGTGTCAGGGCGGCAACATGGCCGGCTGGTCGTTGTATCTCGACGAACAGAGTTGTCCAACTTTTCATTACAACTGGTTTGGCCACGAACACACTTCAGTTACCAGCAACACGCCGCTGTCTGCCGGCAAGCACCAGATCGTTGTGGCATTTGCCTACGACGGTGGATTCGGCGCAGGAGGTGATGTCACGCTGTTTGTTAACAACACCAACGTTGGCTCGGCTCGCATTGACAAAACAGTTCCACTCGTCTATTCAATGAGCGGAGAAACATTTGATGTTGGTGTCGACACTGGCTCACCTGTTGGCCCATACCCTCATGGTTTTGACTGCACAGCAAAAATTTATTCGGTTGTCGTCGAGAGACTCGATGAACCACCTGCAGAGATTAAGCAAATGATGCGCGATGGCGAGTTTCGTGCCAGCCTCAGCACGCAATAGCGATTTACTGCTTCGCCAATTTGATAGCGCGCGCTAATTTAGTGGCGAGCCAAGATTCTTGCGCACAGCCAAGCTCATTTCTTCGTCAAAGGCTCGTACGTGCGCTTCAGCCAACTTTGCAGCCAAATCACCATCACCCACACTCAGTGCCTGATACATCTCGGTGTGCTCTTCAAGTGCATGGCGCATGTCTTCCACATCGGCAATATACAAATGCCACAGCCGATCACTTTGCGCATACATCATGTCGAGTGTGTCGGTGAGAAAACGATTGTTGGCGGCCTCCCACACAATCTCGTGACACCTGCGGTCGATGCGCATTAAGTCGCTATTGCTCACGTTTGGTCGTCGCGAACTCTCAAGCGCAGCCGCCATTGCATCCCAATGTTCTTGCTTGCCGCGCACTGCAGCGAGGCGCATGGCATACGGTTCCAAGATTGCGCGAGTCTCATAGAGCATCGAAAGTTCCATCACATCGATTGGCGACACCAACATGCCCCGACGCGGAATAACAGTCACAAATTGGTCGCGAGCCAGCCTCTGCAATGCCTCACGAATTGGCGTACGACCAATGCCGAGTTCGGCTTGCAACACGTCTTCGCGGATGACGTCGCCTGGCGCAAGTTGCAGACGCACGATCTTGTCGCGGATCTGCAGGTAGGCCTGCTGGCTCAATGAAATACTCACAAACTGCATCCTAACCGATTTTAGATCGGTGATATTGCGGTGATATACTACGGAAGTCGTTTATTCAGTTCAATCTTGAGGGGCTTCCACATGAGTCAGTTTCCAACCCGTGCAAAGTGCGTCGTAATCGGTGCCGGAATCGTAGGCAATTGCCTCGTCGGTCACCTTTCCAAGTTGGGTTGGACCGACATGGTGCAGATCGACAAGGGTCCTCTACCCAACCCAGGTGGTTCAACAGGTCACGCCTCCAACTTCATCTTCCCAACCGACCACAACAAAGAAATGGCGATGCTGACACTTGCTTCTCAGAAGCAGTACATCGAATTGGGAATGAACAACACATGCGGCGGTATCGAAGTTGCTCGCACACCAGAACGTCTCGAAGAGTTTAATCGTCGCATGACTTCAGCCAAGTCGTGGGGCATCGACTCCAAGTTGCTCACTCCAGCAGAGATCAAAGAACTCGTGCCGTTCATCAACGAAAAGATTTTGCTCGGTGGTTTCTACACCCCAAGCGTTTCAGTTGTCGACTCGCTGCAGACTGGCACGCTCATGCGCGAGGGTGCTGTTACTGATGGCAACTTGCAAGTGTTTGCAAATACCGAAGTACTCGACCTTGAAGTCGAAAATGGCACCATCAAGGCTGTTGTCACCAACAAAGGTCGCATTGAAGCCGAGTTCGTAGTTGTGGCTTGCGGTGTGTGGAGCCCGCGCATTGCAGCAATGGCCGGAGCAAATATTCCGTTGACACCAGCCGTTCACCAAATGGCCGACGTTGGTCCAATTGACATTTTGCAACAGTCCAACAAAGAGCTTGCATACCCAATCATCCGCGACATGGACACGTTCTGTTACGAGCGCCAAACCGCTGGCTCGATGGAGGTTGGCTCATACGCCCACCGTGCAATCTTCATGCACCCCGACGACATTCCTTCGAACGAAGCATCTGCATTGTCGCCTACCGAATTACCACTCACGCAAGACGACTTCGATCCGCAGATGGAACAAGCAATCGACTTGATGGAGATGCTTGGCGATGCCGAAATCAAATACGCGATCAATGGTCTCCTGTCGCTCACACCAGATGCGATGCCAGTTCTTGGCGAGACGGTTGAAGTGCGCAACTTGTGGTCTGCTGCTGCAGTGTGGATCAAAGAAGGTCCGGGCATTGCACAACTCGTTGCCGAGTGGATGACATACGGTTACCCGCATTTGTGCGACCCACACTCGTCTGACATCAGCCGCTTTTATGCGCACGAAAAAACAGAACACCACATCTACGCACGTTGCGATGAGCACTTCAACAAGACATACGGCATCGTGCACCCACGCGAGCAATGGGGCACGCAGCGCAATATGCGTCGCAGTCCGTTCTTCCCTCGCGAAGAAGCCGCTGGCGCAACGTTCTTTGATGCCCGTGGTTGGGAGCGACCACAGTGGTTTGCATCCAACGCCAAGTTGATCGACAAGTTCAAGGGCCAATGTGAGGCACGCCCAAGTGAGTGGGACGCGCGCTGGTGGTCACCAATCACCAATGCCGAACACTTGCAGATGCGCGAGTCGGTTGGCATGGTTGACCTCACTGCGTTTAACGAGTTCGATTTCACTGGCCCTGGCACTATGGCGTTTTTGCAATACATGTGCGTCAACAACGTCGATGTACCTGTTGGCCGTTCGGTCTACACGCCCCTACTCACTCAAGGCGGCGGTTTCCGTGGCGACTTGACGATCATGCGACTCGGCGCAAACCATTTCCGTGTTATCACCGGCGCATTTGACGGCGGTCGTGACAAGTACTGGTTCACCAAGTACATGCCACAAGACGGTTCGGTCACATTCACCGACATGTCGAGTGCGCTGTGCACAATCGGCGTGTGGGGTCCAAATGCCGAAAAGACAATGGCAAAGGCAACACAAAACATCAATGCTGAAGGCAAGTTGGTTCCGTTCGATGTCAGCCAAGCAAACTTCCCATACGGTTCGGTGCGCGAAGTGCTGATTGACGGAGTTCCTGCAACCATGTTCCGCATCTCGTATGTTGGCGAAAACGGCTGGGAGATCTACACCAAGATGGAACACGGCTTGCGCTTGTGGGATTCCATTGCCGAAGCCGGCAAGGAATTTGAAATCATTCCTGTTGGCATGGGTGTGTACGCAGTTACTGGTCGGATCGAAAAGGGCTACCGCCTCATGGGTGCAGAACTCGAGAGCGAGTACAACCCAATGGAAGCCGGCCTCAACCGCGCCAAAGTGAAGTCTGCCGACTTCATAGGCAAAGCCGAGTACATGAAGGCACGCGACGAGAAGCCAGCGGCGATCATGTGCACACTCGAGATGATTGACAACACCAGCAAGTCGGGCATCAAGCGATTCCCAACAGGTGGCAACGAGCCAATCTTGACAAAAGATGGCGAACGAATTGTCGACACCAAGGGCCGCGTTTCACGCGTAACGACTGCGGGTGCAGCACCATCGCTTGGCAAATACTTGTTGCTTGCATACCTCACTCCAGAACACGCCGTTGAAGGCAACGAACTGCGCGTGATGTACATGAACGAGATGTTTCCAGTGCGCGTTGCTCGTGTTGGATCGCAACCGTTGTTTGACCCAACCGATGCGCGGATGAAGAGCTAGAAACTTTTATTCGACCATGAACATCCTCGTCTGTGTCAAACGTGTGCCAGCCCCTGGCGCGCGCATCAACATCACCGAAGATGGCCAGCAAGTCGACACTGCGTTTCTTGGCTTCACTGTCAGCCCGCACGAAGAATGTGCAGTCGAAGCGGCCGTGCAGCTTGCAGAAAAACATGGAGGCGAAGTCACTGTGCTCACCCTGGGCGGAGTCGAAGCAGAAGAGCAACTACGTACTGCGGCAAGCGTCGGTGCAGTCAAGGCCGTATTGGTTCCCATTGAAGGAATGGATTGGGATGCGCAACGAACTGCATCAGCAATCAGTTCGGCAATTACCGCACTTGAAACCGCGAATGGCAACTATGACCTCATCCTGTTTGGCAACGAATCGGCCGACTCGTGCGGCTACCAAGTTGGTGTGCGTGCAGCGGTCAAACTCGGTCGACCAATGGTCAACGGTGCAAAAGGCATTGAAGTAGCAGATGGCGTTGCCACCGTTCGTCGCGAATCGGATGCTGGCATTGAGATCTACAACCTGCCACTTCCTGCGTGTATCGGAGTGCGTGAAGGCATCAACCTCCCCCGCTATCCGACAATGAAGGGTCGCCTCGCTTCCAAAAAGGTTGAGATACAGCGCACCGAAATTTCGGCAGAGGTTGGTGGACTCAAAATGATTCAGTTGCAGCGCCCACCCGAGCGCGTCAGCAATACACAGATTCTTGGCACTGGCCCTGAGGCAGCGTCGGCAGTTGTCGACTTGCTCGTCGAACTTGGAGTTTTCAAATGAGCGTGCTCGTCGTTGTAGAACACGACCGTGGCACGATGACTCCAGCATCACTTGGCGCACTTACTGCTGGTCGCAATCTTGCAAAACAAATCAACACAACAATGGAAGCAGTAACCGTTGGAGCAAATGCCGATGGATTGAGCGATGCAATCGCTGCATATGGCGCAACAACTGTGCATCAAGCACACCATGCAGCACTTGTTGACTTTGGCCCTGAAGCGTGGGGTGAGTCTGTTGCACAAATTGTGCGCAACATATCACCCCAGGTTGTTATCGGATGCGGAACCGAGCGCGGTCACGAAGTTATTGCCCAAGTTGCAGCACGTCTCGACCTTCCAGCGTCCATGAACTGCACCGAGTTTGATACATCGTTTGATGGCGCACAACCGCTGCAAGTTACTCGCGCACGTTGGGGTGGGTCACTGCTCGAGAATGCTGCACTCGATGCATCAATCAAACTCGTCACGCTCGCCAACCACACTGTTGAGCCTGTGGAAGCACCAACAACTGCCAGTGTTGTAGTTGTCGATGTTGAGTTGGACGCATCAGTGATGCATTCGTTCGTTCGCGACAGAGTCGAGCGAGTTGCTGGTGTCACACTTGCCACAGCGCCTGTTGTCGTCAGTGGTGGACGAGGTGTTGGATCGGCAGAAGCATTTGGCCCTCTCGAGGAATTGGCCGGGCTATTGGGCGGTATCGTCGGCTGCTCACGCGCCGTGACCAACAATGGTTGGCGCAACCACGTTGATCAAGTTGGACAGACCGGCACACGTATTGCACCAGATATTTACATTGCTTGTGGTATTTCTGGTGCCATTCAGCACTGGGTTGGCGCAATGGCGTCGAAAAATATCTTGGCAATCAATACCGACCGTGAGGCAAACATTGTGACCAAGGCTGGCTACGCAGTCATCGGAGACTTGCACAAGGTTGTGCCTGCAATTTCTGCCGAAATTCGCCGCCGTCGCGGTCAATAGCCGCGGTCATTAGCCACTGACACTCTCTCTTCACAAAGGTATTAGCGAGCAAATTGCGGCTTTAGTTATCACTAGTCAAGTATTGAGCACTAGCCTATTTCTCTTAGCCCTATTGGAATTTGTGATTTGGAGAGTTAATCGTGCCTGAAGTTGAAGCTGGAGGTCCACGTCGTCGCGGCCGCGAACGACAAGCAGCAGGCCCTCGCTCGCTACTTCCAGAGCAGAAGCCATTTCGTCAACCGCGCATGAACTACGCACCCACGAAAGTGGTGAGCGACGATGAACTCGAAAGCATCCACTTAGCGTCATTGCGTATTTTGTCGGACTACGGCATGGACTTTTTGTTGCCAGAAGCTCGCGACTTACTTGCCAAAGCTGGCGCAAAAATCACCGACAACCGCGTGCGCTTCGATCCAGAAATGGTGCTCGAGATAATCAAGACCTGCCCGAGCGAATTCAAGTTGCACGCTCGAAACCCAGACCACACGCTCAACATCGGTGGCAACTGGATGGCATTTGGTTCGGTTGCAAGCCCTCCAAACTTTATGGAGCTCGACGGCACTCGCCATGCGGGCAATCGTCAGAACTTCCAAGATCTACTCAAACTTGTTCAGATGTTCAACATCGTGCATTTCACTGCTGGTTACCCTGTGGAGCCGGTTGACCTGCACGCATCGATTCGTCACATTGAGTGTTCATACGACATGCTCACCATAACCGACAAAGCAATTCACTGTTACAGCCTCGGCCGTCAACGCAACCAAGACGTGCTCGAGATGTCGCGCATCGCTCGACAGGTTTCGCCAGAGACACTCGACAAAGAACCATCGGTGTTCTCGATCATCAACTCGTCATCACCATTGCGGCTCGATATTCCGATGCTGCAAGGCATTATGGAATTTTCGTCGCGCAATCAGATCATCATCATTACGCCGTTCACATTGGCGGGCGCAATGGCACCGATCACACTTGCTGGTGCACTCGCCCAGCAAAATGCCGAGGCACTTGCTGGCATGGTTTTCACTCAACTCGTTCGCCCTGGTGCGCCAGTTGCTTACGGCGGTTTTACTTCCAACGTCGACATGCAGTCGGGTGCTCCGGCATTTGGAACCCCCGAATACATGCGCACTGCAATGGCGGGTGGACAACTTGCCCGTCGCTACAACGTGCCATACCGCTCGAGCAATGTGTGTGCATCAAATGCACTAGATGCGCAAGCCGCATACGAAAGCGTGTTCTCGTTGTGGGGCGCAATCCAAGGCGGTGTCAACGTGTTGATGCACGGTGCTGGCTGGATGGAAGGTGGACTTCACGCTTCGCTCGAGAAGTTTGTGCTCGACGCCGATCTCTTGGCAATGGTTGCTGCTTATCTTGAACCAATCGTTGTTGATGAAGCAACGCTTGCGCACGAAGCAATTGGTCAAGTTGGCCCGGGCGGTCACTATTTTGGTGTGCAACACACGCAGGATCGTTTCCGCGATGCGTTTTACAAGCCAATCCTTTCCGACTGGCGCAACTATGAGTCGTGGGAAGAGGCTGGCAAGCCAACCGCCGACCAAAAGGCGCGTCAACTCGCTCAGGCCTACCTTGACGGCTACGAGAAACCTGCAATGGATGCAGCAATCGTCGAGGAACTTGATGCGTTCCGTGCACGCAGACTCGCCGAAGGTGGCGTAGCAACTGATTTTTAGCAAAAGACATTCAGTAAAAAACATAGAAAGTTACTCATCATGAAATCATCAGCACGTGTAGTAGTAATCGGTGGAGGCGTCGTAGGCGCATCGGTGTTGTATCACCTCACAAAGGCCGGATGGACAGATGTCGTGCTCGTTGAGCGCAAGCAACTCACTGCAGGTTCAACATGGCACGCTGCCGGTGGTATGCACACGCTCAACGGCGACCCAAACGTTGCTCGATTGCAGCAGTACACCGTCAACTTGTACAAAGAGATTGAAAAAGAATCTGGTCAAAACTGCGGCATTCACTTGCCCGGCGGTTTGATGCTTGCCGACACACCAGAGCGTCTCGACTTCTTGCGCATGGCGCAGGCTCGTGGTCGCTATTTGGGCATGCATATGGAAATGTTGTCGATGAAAGAAGCAAAGGCGCTCAACCCCCTGCTCGAAGAGAAATATTTTGTTGGTGCGTTGTACGACGAAGACGAAGGTTCGGTTGACCCATACGGCGTCACACACGCATATGCAATCTGTGCAAAAAATCGTGGTGCAGAGGTGTACACCGACACATGGGTGACTGGTCTCAACCACCGACCTGACGGAACATGGGATGTCATTACCGACAAGGATCACACGATTCATGCAGAGCACGTGGTCAATGCCGGTGGATTGTGGGCACGAGAAGTTGGTCGCATGTGCGGTCTTGAGTTGCCGGTGTTGGCGATGGAACACCACTACCTGATGACAGAGCCAATGGACGAAGTCATTGAGTACAACAAGACAATGGAACGCGAATTGCCGCACATCATTGACTTCGCTGGCGAAATCTATGCTCGTCAAGAAGGACAAAGCATTTTGCTTGGAACGTACGAGCAAGAGAACCGCCCTTGGGCTGCAAAAGAAACACCGTGGGATTTTGTGTTCCAGTTGTTGCCACATGATCTAGAGCGCATTGCACCAGAACTTGAACGTGGATTCGCCCACTTTCCTGCTGTTGGTCGTGCGGGTATCAAAAAGTTTGTAAACGGTCCATTCACCTTCTCCCCTGACGGCAACCCACTCGTTGGCCCAATCCGCGGCATGCGCGGCATGTGGTCTGCATGTGGCGTTATGGCCGGTTTGTCGCAAGGTGGCGGCGTTGGTTTGTCGCTTGCTAACTGGATGGTCAATGGTGACCCTGGTGCAGATATTTGGGGTATGGATGTTGCTCGTTATGGCGATTACGCAACACTTGCATACACACACGCAAAGGTGCGCGAAAACTATTCGCGTCGCTTCCGCATCACCTTCCCCAACGAAGAACTAGCAGCAGCACGTCCATTGCTCACCACTCCAATTTATGATCGCTTGCTCGAGCACAACGCGGTGATGGGTGTGGGCTTCGGTCTCGAGCACCCATTGTGGTTCCAAGACAAGGGCAAAGAACCAGTTGAAGAGGTGACGTTCTACCGATCGAGCGCGTTCAACAACGTAGGCGAAGAGTCGCGTGCGGTGCGTGAGCGCGTTGGGTTCTCCGAGGCTTCCAACTTTGCTAAGTACAAAGTAAGTGGCCCAGGGTCGGCAGCATGGCTGCAAGGATTGTTCACTAACGCCTTGCCAAAGATTGGTCGCACAGTGCTGACTGCGATGCTCAACCCGCAGGGCCGCATCGAGGGCGAATTCTCTGTGTCACGAATTGGCGAGGAAGAATTCTTCTTGTTCGGTTCGCAGGCCGCAGAGGTACATCACCCACGTTGGTTCCTGGATCACTTGCCAGAGGGCTCTCCAATTCGATTCGAGACACTTGCGCTTTCGATGGTTGGTCTCACTGTTGCTGGCCCGCGCTCGCGCGATGTCCTGCAAAAACTGACCGATACATCGCTCGCAACCAAAGACTTCCCATTTATGTCGTTCCGTCGCGTCGACATCGGTATGGCGCCTGTGTGGTTGTCACGCATGACCTACACAGGTGACTTGGGCTACGAAATTTGGATTGCACCCGAATATCAGCGCTACTTGTTTGACCTCATCTGGGATGCTGGCAAGGAGTTCGACATGAGAATGTTCGGCTTCCGTGCGTTGATCACGATGCGTCTCGAAAAGAACTTCGGCACGTGGTACCGCGAGTACCGCCCTATCTACACACCGCTCGAATCAGGCATGGAGCGAGCGATGAAGTTCGACCACGAATTTATTGGTCGCGCTGCAGTCGAGGCCGAGATGAAGACTGGCCCGGCACGCAAGCTCGTGATGTTCAGAGTCGATGTCGATAAGGACAAGCCTGCAGACGTGCTTGGCGACGAGCCGGTGTTTCACAACGGTGAAGTTGTTGGCTGGATCACATCTGGCGGCTACGCCCATTATTCGGGTGTCTCACTTGCACTTGGTTACATCCCTGCGGCATTAGCTGCAGAGGGCACGACTGGCTTCGAGATCGAGATCATCGGCAATATGCGCCCAGCCCACTTGCAACTCGAGCCAGTGCTCGACCCAAGCGGCTCTCGCATGCGCGCCTAGTTGATTGCGTCTTGATCTTCAGGCTCGTTCATAACTATCACAGCAAAAATTGCTAGCCAGAACACCACAGCGTGTCGAGGGAAATAAGCATGATATGGAATTATTGGGAACAAATACACAATTGGCGATGCCAGAAGTAAGAGAGACCAAATCACTCTTCGTCCATGGAACAATTTCTCTCCAAGAGTCCAAATCCAAATCCCAAAAAGCAACGCGAGCCCGATAGTAAGCGTTCGGGAAGAACCATACGGAAGAGCCATCACATTCGGTGGATTTAAATCAATATTTTGAAATGGCCCTGCTTTGATATAGAGGTAATGCCTAGCAAATTCAGGAAAAAATGACCAATCAAAACTTTTCCCAGCCCGACTTGTTGAAAAGAGCACGAAACTTTTTCCATAGTAAAGATTATGGATGAGAGGTAATGCGCTCACCATTCCCATCGCCACATACCCAAATATCAATCTCTTTATTCGCTTTGCAAAAATCCAGCTTTGACTATTGCTAAGCAGAATTACAAGCAGAAAGAAAAAGTGGCCAAGAACTTGATTAGGTCTCATACAAGTCGCTAGACCTAGCAACAACCCCGGGACCACCGAGCCACTGATGTTTTCTCGTTGGACCCTTCCAACGAACACTGCTAGAAGGAAAAATGGCCACGTGGGAATCTCGGTTGTCTGCACCACAATGAAAAAAATCATGACCCACGACGACGCAATCATCACCCCAGCGACACTCATGAGTGCAGCTTTTGATTTGGAGAGCAGAGAATCTCCTTGTTGCATCATGCGATTAATCAGAAGAAACATCGACATGATTAGGACGAAGAGCACAGCAACACTCAAAATGACGTCACTGTCTCCAAAAATAAAATGAAAAATTGGCGCAAAGTACCTATATCCCGGCTGTAAATAGAAAACCGGTTCATTACCGAAAAGCACTCCTCTAAAGAGCGCGCTCCGAGTGTTCCACGCGTGAATCAACCAGTCCGATGCCGCTGGACGGAAAAAGGTATATCCCATATTGGATACAGGGCTCTTAGTATCAACAGCTACCCAGCTATCCCATCGCATTCCAGGATTAATGTTCATGACTCGATCAATTGCTATATAGAGAGCGCCAATCAAGCCAACCATCAAAAATGCTGCCCGATCGTAAAAAATTGTGAGTACTAAGAAAATGCAAGTCACCAATGCAGAAGTCAGCAATAGCGCTGATCCCTCTCCGACTGCTCCAACAAAGTCTGAACCAAACCCCTGGAAATGAGCCACATAAGTTTCAAGAACAAAAATACAGGCCAGAAATCCGGCCACAATATAAATACTCCTTCGCTTGATATACAGCATCGCACCTAACATCGCAGCTAGAACTAGCCCAATAAACAGATCTACTATCGTCACTAAAATTCGCGAAATTCCACTTGGTCCACTAGCTCGAAGTGGGGAAAATGATTTGAGCGACGGTACAACGGAATCCAACGAAAACATGAATTGATCATCTTTAACGTTGGTTTCCTTCTGCCAACTGGAGCCATCAAACTTTGCAATTTCAAATCGCGTTCCATCTGAAGCGATTGCCACGAGCTTTGCATCTAACTTTGAAACTACGTCGTCTATTTGAAAACCGTACTCGCCAGATTGAACTGAGGTTCCAAAGTACGCAGTAATATCTGCGCGATCAAACGGTGAGCCAACATTCTGCACATCATTGTTGCCATCAACAATTACGACTTTGTCAACAGGAAGTTTCGTCCTTGGATCCGAGGCCCACCCCAGCAACGTATGGGCAGAATTGTCTCTATCACTTACTTGACCTACAAGGATAGTTGCGTAAAAACCAAGTGGTTCGACTTGTTCAAATTCTGGTTTCATTAAAAGTGACTTGAACGCATAATCCACTACAAACCTATGAGACCCTCGCGCAATTGGAACATTCACCAAGATAGGACTTCCATAATGTGGTTCGAGATAGGTTTTTTCACCGTCGATTTCTACAAATCCTTCGCCAACATAAGTAATTGGAATAAAGCCACTCGTCAGAGATGACGTCACAGACCCCGTCCAATTGACACTGAACGGGTGACGAACTTGTTGGAAATCTCCATAACGTCCTGCGTATTGTTCGTTATTTACAAAAGCAAGATTCCAGTTTGAACCGATTGAGGTGAGATCTGCAAATGGATAACTCTGGCCGCGAAATTGGATTGACGGGTCGAGCCGTGACCGCCCACCTTCAAACTTGCTTGAGAAAAACGGCTCACAGGTTGGCACCTGCATGTCATCACTAGTTACGAAGCTGTGATAACACGCATCAAAACTCTTATTCTCTTGAATCACACCCATAGTGAAAATCTTCGCCGGAATGATCAACACCAATAAACCGAGGATCGTCCAAGCGGCACGTTTCGGAATATCTTCCAAGATTTTCCATATGAGATCACGCGCATGAGAAGAAACCGAAAAACTTAGAATGACAAGTAGAGCAAACAATTCAGGAATGTTGCTGAGCGGCATTCCATCGAAAATTCCGCTCACATTGCCAGGCGCCAGGATAATCAGCAAGCACAACACAACCAATATTCCGGATCGATAATTAACCCAATGACCAGCCTTATATTCTGAACTTTTTTGAACTATGCCGTCATGTGTCACCGATGCAGATTATCCAATATTTACATACCAGAGTAGGATCTCATCAGATATATGAGCACGATCACACGCATCGAGATCACACACCATCGACTGCCGTTAGATCCACCATTCCCTGCTTCGTGGGACACAGTTCCACGCACACACTTTCCAGCCACGATCGTGCGCGTCTTTGACGATGCTGGCAGATGCGGCATTGGCTCTGGCGATTCGATGTACGGGTTTTCCGACTATCAAAAGTATTTCATCGGTCAAGACCCGACCAACATCGACCGACATGCAGCAGTGCTTTCAAACATCGAATTTCATGCCGGCCGACCATGGCCACTTGATCTCGCACTGTGGGATCTCATTGGGAAAATTAACGGCGAACCTGTTTGGAAGATGCTCGGTGGTTTCAGCAACAAGATTCGTGCGTATGCATCTTCTGGCGTACACCGCCCAATCGCCGACATGGTCACTGTCGCACGCCAAGCCCGCGATCTAGGCTTCCCCGCCCTCAAGGTACGTTTTGGCAGACCGAAGTTGGATGACGACCTTGCCGTTGTCAAAGCCATCCGCAACGATCTGGGCTCATCACTCGAGTTAATGGTTGACTGTAATCAGGGGTGGCGCATGCCGTGGGATATCGCAGCGCCTTGGACGGTTGATCACGCCACAGACGTCGCAAAAGTGCTCGAGGATAACGGCGTGTACTGGATGGAAGAGCCACTGCATCGCGGCGACTACGACGGCATGACCGAGCTGCACAATCGCGTCAAGATCCGTATTGCTGGCGGAGAACTCACGCGCGAGCCATATGAATTTCGCGAATTACTGCAGCGCGGTTGCTTCGATGTGTTTCAACCAGATGTTGTGTGCACTCAAGGCATCACGGGCCTCGCCAAGTTCGCGCACGAAGTTGCTGCAGCCGGCAAAATCTTCACCCCTCACACGTGGGGTACTGGCATCGGCGTGATGGGCAACCTGCACGTTACGGCTGGCACCGTCGGCGCTCCATTCATCGAGTTTCCATTTG
>JBIKZO010000116.1:0-4675 GCA_044354675.1 Ilumatobacteraceae bacterium
GTTGCGACATGGCCTCAGAAATACCACGACGCAATCGTGGAAGCTTGTAGCGCAACAAAGCCAACTCAACTTGGGCTTTGCCTTCAAGTGTGTGTGCATTTTGGGCAAAGATGTCGAGAATCACTGCAGTGCGATCAATTGCAGTGCGACCCAACAATTTTTCGAGGTTGTACTGCTGACCAGGTGTGAGTTCGTTGTCGAAAACCACGGTGTCGGAGTCGACTGCCAAACACAACTCTTTGAGTTCTTGTGCTTTGCCCTTGCCAATAAAAAATGTGGAGTCAGGTGAATCACGACGCTGCGTCATACGCGCAACTTCAACCGCACCAGCGGTGTCGATGAGTTGGGCCAACTCATCGAGGCTTTCTTCGGTCTCGCTTTCATCATGACCATCAAAAATCACGCCAACCAAGACAATGCGTTCGCGAATTGTGCGATCGATCAGCGTGCGCCCAAGCGCCTGCTGGTATGGGTTACTCACAATGAAATCTCAACTACATGCGTCGACATAAATTGCGCTGGACCAATGAGTGTCACATTGCCCGCTTTTGGCTTGTTGACTCGTACCTGTACATCGCCGCCATCCATGTGCACAATCACTTCGCTCGCGCTCGCAGGCACAAGACCCCACTGCACTGCAGCCCACGCGCTCGCACATGCACCCGTGCCGCATGCTTGGGTGATGCCAGCTCCGCGTTCGTGCACTCGCATCGTGATGGCGTTTACTTCTGGGCCGGGTTCGATGATTTCTAAATTGATTTGAGGAACTTTCTCGCCCAACTCTTTGAGTGGCACTATGGATACATCCTCCACACCAACAACAGAGTGCGGATTGCCGACAGAAACATGCATGACTGGTCGCATCGGGTCGCATCCAAGAGTCGCCCAGCCCGTTGGCTCGTCAAGCGTGCCAATTGAACCCATGTCAACGCTCGCATCAACCGTTTGAGAATCATGTGCTCGTGGCGTCACGACAACACGTCGCTCGCCTGCATCAGTTGTCACTGCGTACTCAACTTCGCTGGTCAATCCGTCTGCCATCTGTGCAGCCTGCGCCAAGCATCGAATGCCATTGCCGCTCATTTCGGCGAGCGAGCCATCTGAATTGAATAAGCGCATCGTGAGCGTGTTTGCATTGACCCGACCAAGCAGCAACAAACCGTCAGCGCCAAGACCAGTTTTTCGGTTACACCATCTGCGAGCAATGTTTGGCCAATCGATTTCAGAAACTTGAGCGTTGCTGAGCGCACTCGCTTCACGTCGATCAAGCACTAAAAAGTCATTGCCCAAACCGTTGTGCTTGGTAACAGAGACCTTGATTGATGAATGCTGACTTGACATGCTCACTACGTTCTAGCGCAAGTGCTCGGCCAAGATCGGAGCAATTTCAGTAACAGGATCTTTTTCAATGTGCACCCAACGGATGCGGGGGTCACGGCGAAACCAACGCTCTTGACGCACTGCAAATTGGCGCGTATGGATAACGATGTCACCTATTGCCTGATCAAGTGTGCATCTACCATCAAGGTGCCGGTTGAGTTCTGCGTATCCAAGCGCTTGTCGCGCCGTTTGCGACATTGCACCGTCTTTCCGTAATTGTGCAACCTCTTCCAAGAATCCTCGTTGCAACATCGCTTTCACTCGTGATTCAACACGCTTAACCAACACATCGCGTGGCCAGAGCAAACCAATTTGCACCACACCGTTGTCGGGGTATGCGCCAGTGCCTGGAGCATTGTCGCTAAAAGGTTTGCCGCTACCAATGCACACCTCGAGCGCTCGCTCAATGCGTCGGCGATTACTGCGCTCGATGTTTTTTGCAGCAACTGGGTCAAGTGCTTTGAGGTGACGATAGAGCGCAGCAACGTCTGGTTCGCGTTGCAGTTCAGCTCGCACTGCAGGCCACTCACCAGGGAAACTCAACTCGTCAATGAGCGATGTGAGATACAAGCCGGTGCCAGCGACTACCAAAGCGTTGGCCCCCTCTTCATGAATCTTTGCAACTGCCGCGCGTGCATCCTTTTGGTAATCAGAAACCGTAAAGCGAGCACTCGGCGCAACTAAGTCGATGCAGTGGTGTTGTACAAGTTGCTGATCTTCGGTCGTTGGCTTTGCTGTGCCGATGTCCATGCGCTTGTACACCTGCATTGCATCGCACACCACGATCTGTGTGTTTCCATTGACCTGGGCCGCAGCCATTGCCGCATCCGATTTTCCACTGGCCGTTGGGCCAAGAATGACTATTGGCTTCACAGTGCTTGCACCGATAGTCGTACCTTGTGTGTTGGCTCTGCGCCAACCTCGATCAATTGACCAGACAAGTGAAAGCGTGCTGCAGATGTGATCTCAACCGTTGCGTATGTACCGGCACGTAGTGCGTCTGCTGACTTGAAGTGCACCAGCTTGTTTTGACGAGTACGGCCTGTAAACGCGTCGGCATCGCGCTTGTTGCGACCCTCAACGATCACTTCTTCCACGCGACCAATGCGTGCCTCGTGCTTGATGATTGCTGAATGATCAAGCACCACCTTCATGCGGTCGTACCTGCTCGACATCACTTCTGGAGCAATGAAGTGCTCATCCATCTTTGCGGCTTCGGTGCCCTCACGTGGCGAAAAGATAAACAGATATGCCGAATCAAATTGTGCTTCAGCAGCAACCTCGAGCGACTGAACGAAATCTTCTTCTGTCTCACCCGGAAACCCAACAATGATGTCGGTGGTAACGGCTGCATCATCGATGAGCGAACGCGCTTGTGTGATTTTTTCGAGATACTTCTGCGCGGTGTAGCCACGATGCATGAGCGTCAATACGCGATCAGAACCTGACTGCAACGGATAATGCAAGTGCTCACACACTGCAGGAGTCTCGGCCATTGCCATGAGTGTCTCAAGATTCATGTCCTTGGGGTGCGGGCTCACGTAACGAACACGTCGAATGCCGTCCACCGCACCAACAGCACGCAGTAGCTCGCCAAACTGTGGTCGTAGCTTGATATCGGCATCGCCTGCACGACGAGCATCGAGCGAAAGATCGCGTCCGTAGCTGTTGACATTTTGTCCGAGCAGCGAAATCTCTGTAACACCGTCGCGTGCAAGCGCTGCAACCTCGTCGACAATGTCGCTAAAAGGTCGACTGATTTCTTTGCCGCGCACACTCGGCACGATGCAATATGTGCAGGTATTGTCGCAACCGATCTGAATTGTTACCCAGGCGTTGTACGAACGCTCTCGTCGCACCGGTAATGCGCTTGGAAACAGTGCATGATCGTCAATCACGGCTTCGTCAAAGATCTCGGTGATGCCACCGCTCATGGATGCGTGCTCAAGTAGATCGACCGCGCGGTGAACGTTGTGCGTACCCATGACAACGTCGACATAAGGAGCGCGCTTGCGCACTTGGTCTTTGTCTTTTTGAGCCAAACAACCAGCAACCATGATCTGGCGCTCACGGCCTAACTCGATGCCCTTTTCTTTCCAAGGCTTGAGCCATCCAAGACTTCCGTACAACTTCTCGTCGGCGTTCTCACGAATGCAGCAGGTGTTGAGAACTACGAGATCGGCGTCGTCTTCGCTTTCGGCTCGTTCCATGCCGTCTTGCTCGAGCAACCCGGAGATGCGCTCGGAGTCATGAGCATTCATCTGGCACCCAAAGGTGCGCACAACATATTTACGAGTCACAGGCAGTCAAGTTTACCGCCACACATTTTGTGAATACGGCGAAATGGCAGCCCTGTCGGCGAATGTGTAGGGACACTCGCCGACAGGAAACCTTGTGACTGACTAGTCGAGATCGATTGGCTCGTCGTCTTTTTCAGTGAAAGCAGGAGCGTCGGCATCTGCGCCAACACCCGCCTGCTGACGCACACGTTCGGCCATCTGCACCATGATTTCTGGATTTTCGAGCAAGAAATTCTTGGCGTTTTCGCGGCCTTGGCCCATTTGTTCACCGTCGTAGGTAAACCACGCACCAGACTTTTTGGCAATACCCATCTCAACCGCCATGTCGAGCACTGCACCTTCACGACTGATGCCTTTGCCGTACATGATGTCGAATTCGGCTTGGCGGAATGGTGGAGCAACCTTGTTCTTTACGACCTTGACGCGTGTGCGTGATCCAACGATCTCGACGCCGTCCTTGATTGATTCGATGCGACGAATGTCGAGACGAACCGACGAATAGAACTTGAGTGCACGGCCACCAGTTGTTGTTTCTGGTGAACCGAACATCACACCAATCTTTTCGCGCAACTGGTTGATGAAGATCAAAATTGTGTCGGACTTGTTGAGGTTGGCCGTGAGCTTGCGCAACGCCTGGCTCATGAGACGAGCCTGCAAACCCATGTGGCTGTCGCCCATCTCGCCTTCAATTTCGGCACGTGGTGTAAGTGCAGCTACCGAGTCGATCACGATGACATCGAGTGAGCCGGAGCGCACCAACATGTCGACAATCTCGAGTGCTTGTTCACCAGTGTCTGGCTGCGAGATCAGCAGGTTGTCGATATCGACACCAATTGCACTTGCATATACGGGATCCATTGCGTGTTCGGCATCGACATAGGCGCAGATGCCGCCATTGCGTTGGGCTTCGGCCACCACGTGCATTGCAAGCGTTGACTTACCCGATGACTCAGGGCCGAAGATTTCAACGACACGACCGCGCGGCAAACCGCCGA
>JBIKZO010000031.1:0-14823 GCA_044354675.1 Ilumatobacteraceae bacterium
GCTCTTGCAAATCGGCGACTACGCGCACTTTTTCTGCGGGCAACACACCAGCGATCACGTGTTGATCATCGGTTTCAATACCTACCTGCTCTGCAACAGCCAATGCAGTGGCCAAGTTGTCGCCAGTAAGCAACACTGGTCGCAAACCCAGTTCACGTAACGAAGCAACTGCTGCAGCACTATTGGTTTTAGGTTTGTCTGCAACTACGCACACTGCCTTTGCCATTCCGTCATAGGCCACCAACACAGCCGTGTTGCCAGAGTCGCGCGCAACTTTCAATGCTTCACGCAGTGGGCTCGAAATAATCACGGTGCGCGCATTAAGCAACTGCTCACCACCAACCATCACACGATGACCGTCAACCACACCAACTGTTCCTTGCCCAGCAATCGACTCAAATTGCTGCACGCTTGACAGTTGTCCCAATTCGGCGCGCGCAGCAGAGGCAATGGCTTTTGCCACGGGGTGTTCGCTTGCAAACTCCAATGCACCGGCAAAGCCCAATACTTCGGCGCGGGTTGCATCGGCTGCCACTACAACGTCCAGCAGCTGCATGACACCGGTAGTTATTGTGCCGGTTTTGTCAAATACCACGGTGTCAATACGTCGCGTGCTTTGCAATACATCGACACCCTTGATCACGATGCCCATCTGTGCTGCGCGGCCGCTTCCCACCATCAAAGCAGTTGGAGTGGCAAGCCCAAGTGCGCAAGGGCATGCAATGATCAGCACCGAAACTGCAGCTTCAAATGCATCGGCCAATCGTTCAATGTCGTCGCCCATCACATACCACGCGACAAATGTGGCAAGCGACAACAAGATCACTGTTGGCACAAACACACTGCTCACGCGATCGGCAAGTCGTTGCACTGGAGCCTTAGTGGATTGTGCGTCGCGCACAAGTTTGGTGATTTGCGCAAATGTCGAGTCGGCTCCAACTCGACGCGCACGCACTACCAATCGTCCAGTCAAGTTCACTGTTGTTCCCGTGACCTTGCTGCCTACTTGCACATCAACTGGCACGCTTTCGCCTGTGAGCGTTGATGCATCGATACTTGATGCACCTTCCATCACAACACCATCTGCAGCAATGATCTCGCCTGGGCGCACAACGATCATGTCGCCAACTCGTATAAGTACTGCATCAATAGTTACTTCTTCACCGTCACGCAAGATGGTTGCAGTGCGTGCACCCAATGCCAGCAATGCGCGCAATGCGTCACCAGCGCGGCGCTTTGCACGTGCTTCAAAATATCTACCTGCCAACAAGAAGATCGTGACGGCAACGGCCACTTCAAAATACACATGCACTCCACCGCTCATTCCGGTCATTCCAGAATGTGCGGTCACATCCCCCCACACAAGAGCCCACACCGACCACGAAACTGCAGCCACAATCCCAAGCGAGATCAATGTGTCCATCGTTGTTGCACGATGACGAACATTCATCAGTGCAGCTCGGTGGAAAGGCCATGCTCCCCACGTCACAACGGGTGTAGAAAACGCCATTGCGTACCACTGCCAATTGGCAAACTGCAGCACCGCAAACATCGATACCACTACGACCGGAACACCTAAAACGATGCTTGCGGTCAACCGAGTCTTGAGCATGGCCACGCGTTCACGAACTTCTGCATCCAACATGTCAGGAGTTGTCTCTGCAAGTGGTCGTGCCCCATAGCCAAGCGACTCGACAACAGATACAAGATTCAGCGTGTCTGTCTGCGTTGCATCAAACGTGACACGAGCAGACTCGGTTGCAAAGTTGACAGTTGCCTCGACACCGTCGAGACGATTCAAACCTTTTTCAATCGTCATCGCACATGCATTGCACGACATTCCAGTGATCGAAAGATCTACCTGGTTTGCAGAGGAATCGACTGTGGTCATTGCTTCTAGTCTCGCCCTGCGAGACGGCCGATCAGTTGATTAAAACTTGTAAGTTGAGTCGCTCTCGCCGTAACCATTGAATGAGTCAACGGCGTTCATCACTGCGAGGTGACCAACGAGGGCAAGGGCTAGGAGGATTATTGATGCTGTAATCATGCACTCCAGTATGGCGCAATATCTGTGAAAACGATTACCATTGAGTAAGTATCTCTATATTAGATACCCCATATCACGCCACAACTCTGCAGTGGGTCGCCAGGGGCTCGAACCCTGGACCTGCGGATTAAAAGTCCGTTGCTCTACCAACTGAGCTAGCGACCCGACTTGCCAACAGACTAGTTGCTCGCAACAAAAGAACCTCAATCAGATTCAACTCTCGTGCTTGACTGTTGCGGTGCGTTTCCTCCCCAACCTCAATTCCACTCGGCGCACCATTTTGCTCTCGACCTGGGGCCTCTTCACTGGCCTTGCATTGCTCCTTGTCACTGCCGGCGTCTACAGCACGCTCGTCGGTATTCGCGCCGAACTCAAGCAACTACCAACTCTCGTCAGTGGCGGTATCACCACCGCCTACTACGCAGGCTTTCTGCTCGGCTCGTGGTACACGCTTCGCGCTCTCAAACAAGTAGGTCACATTCGCGTTTATGCAGCACTCGCATCACTGCTCAGCGCATCGGTGCTGATCACCGGCGTGTACGACTCTCCCATCGTGTGGATTCTCATGCGCTCAAGCACAGGCTTTTGTTTCGCAGGTTTGTATGTCGTTGCCGAGTCGTGGCTCAATGGTCTTGCCACCAACACATTTCGTGGCCGACTGCTCGCCGTGTACAACGTCGTGACGATCGGTGCATACGGTGCTGGCCAGTTATTGGTATTTAATTTTGATGCGCGCACGCTCACGGGTTTTGCCTTCGCAGCAGTTGTCTCATCGCTTGCCGTTATTCCCGTCGTCATGTCAGAACAAGCAGCAACTCCCAATGTTGACAACCACACGCACATCACCATGCGCGAACTTGCAAAAATTGTCCCAACTGGTGCAGGCACAATTCTTCTTGTTGGTCTTGCACACGGCGGCATGCTCGGCATGGCAGTTATCTATGCAACACGCGAAGGACTCGGCGTTGGCCGAGTTGGCATCTTGATCGCAGCCATCAACCTGGGTGGCATGGCACTTACCTGGCCTATCTCTTCAGCATCCGACGATCTTGATCGACGCATCATCGGGGTGCTCAGCACACTTGCCGTGATTGTTCTTGGACTCGTCATGCTCACACAAACACCCAGCAGTTGGTTCACCACCGCGCTGCTGTTTGCCATCGGTGGATTTAGTTTTCCGTTATATGCAGTCGGTGGTGCCTACACAAACGACTGGGTGTCACAAGAACAAATGGGTGCCGCGGCATCGCAGCTTGTCACGCTGTATGGCTTTGGCGCAATGATCGGTCCGCTTGTTGCTGCACCATTTCTCGACATCATCGGCACTCAGGGTTTCGCTTGGTCAATCATTTCGCTTCACGCGCTGATCTTGTTGTTCCTTATCTATCGCATCCGTGCATGGCACGCGCCAGTTACGACAAAACATTGGGATGATGTTTCATTTCACGGCCGTGCGTTTTTTATTCCCGCAACAATTGTTTCGCTAGGTGTCAACCGACGCGCGAAATAAGCACACCGACGCCAGCAAACTGCAAGATGCCAGCAACCACAGTAAACACATGCCAGATTTCGTGAAAGCCAAATATCTCTGGTGAGAGTTTTGGTTTTTGCATATAAAACAACACAGCGCCAACGGTGTAGACAACTCCACCGAGTGCGTACAGCAACAGACTGGTGAAACCGGCACGGTGATATGCCCACGGCAAGATCACAAGTGCTGCCCAACCAATAATCAAATACAACGCATGACCAACACGTTTGGCTTTCCATGTGATCTTGAGGCCCATGCCAACTGCTGCGGCCAACCAAATGAAGAGCAAGAAAGGCACGCCAACTTTTCGCGGCAATGCCAGCAAGCACACTGGCGTATACGAGCCAGCAATAAGCACGTAGACCATCGCGTGATCGAGTTGTTGCATTATCTGCTGCCCTTTGAGCGAGCGCGTAAACAGGTGGTACGACGCAGATGTTGAATACAACGCAAGCAGTGACAACGCATATATGCCGACTGCAAAACGTGCAATTCCTGCGGGTGTTACAAGAGTGAGAATTATGCCAGCAGGTATTGTGGCCGCAACTGCAATGGCATGAATTCGCCCTCGCCAACGGGGGCGCCACTTGCCAGTCGAGTGCTGAAACACTGGAATATGTGGCACGAATTCACCTCCTCGACAACAGCGTAACCTTGGCACATGACCTACAACTTTGATCGCTTCTTACGGTATGACGAGATGGTGTCGTGGTTGCACGACTTGCAAAAACAATTTCCTGGTCTTGTGGCACTCGAAACATACGGCAAGTCTCACAAAGGTCGTGATTTATGGATCGCTACGGTGACCGATACGTCGACCGGCGCGCACAACACCAAGCCGGCGCATTGGATCGATGCCAACATTCACGCAACCGAAGCGACAGGAAGTGTTGCCGCATTGTTCATCTTGGATTTTCTTGCCAGCAACTTTGGCAAGCACGATCAAGTCACTGAAGCGTTGAGCACACGCACGTTTTATATCGTCCCCCGAGTCAATCCAGATGGTGCGGAAGACGCGCTTCTAGATCGACCCCTGTATCACCGCTCGAGCGTGCGTTCGTGGCCTTGGCGCGATGGACATCGTTGGCCGGGTTTGAGTGTTGAAGACATTGATGGTGATGGAACAATTCGCACCATGCGCATACCCGATGTTGATGGTGCGTGGATGGAACATGACGAAGATGCTCGTGTGATGGTTGCAGTTGGGCCACTCGGTGCGCCTGCGGGCAAAACTCGTTATCGCTTGCTCGATGAAGGCTTGTTAGAAAATTTTGACGGCTTCACAATTCCAATGCCACGTGATCCCGCAGGCCTCGACCTCAATCGCAACTTCCCTGCAGGTTGGAGTACAACCGTGACTGGTTCTGGCGACCACCCGATGTCGGAACCCGAAATTGACGCACTAGTGCGCGCTGCTCGTTCGCGCACAAACGTCTGCGGCTACAACGCATTCCACACGTCGGGTGGGTTCATGTTGCGCCCATCGAGCACACGTGCAGATTCCACAATGCCGCCGTTTGACATTTGGGTATTTAACGAGTTTGGTAAAAATTCAGTACAGCACATTGGCTATCCGGTGCACTCGGTGTACGAAGATCTCACCTGGGACAAGAGTGACACCATGAGTGGCGCTGCCGACGACTGGGCATATGAGCACCTCGGCGTGTTTAGTTGGACAACAGAATTTTGGGATGCAATTTTTCACGCGACTGGCGAGCACTCACCACTGAACATTTGGTATGTCGGGCCAACACCTGAACAGGATTTAGCGGTGTGCAAGTGGAGCGATACGCACGCACCTGGCTCGTATATTGCGTGGAAAAAGTTTGATCACCCACAACTTGGGCAAGTCGAAATTGGCGGCTGCGACTACTTTCGCATCTGGACAAATGCACCACCGTCAAAATTGCGTGATGAAGTCAAAGAACACGTACATTTCGCGCTCTTTCAAGCACTTGCATCACCACGAATCGAGATCAAGCTTGCCGATGCGCAGTCGGTTGGTGATGGCGTTTGGCGAGTACGCATGGGCATTGCCAACACGGGCTGGCTCGGCACCGAGATCAGCGCGTGGGCGCGCAAACACAGCATTGTGTTGCCGCTGACTGCACAGATTGACGGAGTCGCTGCTGGCGATCTTGTCGACGGTGCACCTCGAGTGAAACTTGGCCAACTTGAAGGCCGCGTGTACTTTCGCGTCAGCGGAGATGCAAAAAGTGATGGCACTCCAGATCGTGTGATGCACTCATGGTTAGTGCGGGGCAAAAAAGGTCAGACGATCACGCTGACCGCAACACATCAACGTGCAGGCACCGCCGTTGCATCGGTGGTTTTGCCATAACGATGGTGTGACTGCAAGGCACGCAACATAATGAATAACGCGCTTGGCACAATTACTACGTTGGGTGTTGCCACGAAGAGGTCGTCAATCATCAGGCCGTAAATGCCCCACGACACTGACATGACGACGACCATTGCAAATGTTGCTACCGAAACACCAACAAGGTGCGTGGTGCGAGCCGCGCGAATGGCTTGCGGCACGATGCCAGTGCCACCGACAATGACTGCAATCAAACCAAGTACATCCTTCGATACCACACCAGAGACAACTGCGATTGCAATTACCACAGTCAACACAACCACTGCTCGTTGCCACGACACTGCACGGTGACGCACCTGAGCAATGATCACCGTACCAAAACCAACAATCGCCATTACGTTGGCAGTGACCACTAAATAGGTGTTGGAGACAATCCCATAAACGACCCACAAAATCGAACCGCTCAAACTCTGCATCTGCGAAAAGACAGAAACACCTTCAACGGTGTTGTGCCGTACCACTCGGTAGGCCTGGGGAATCGTAAAAGTAAATGAAAGGCTGATACACCACAGGCTAAAAACATCGCGGAAACTCACTTCGCAACCATAGGTCCTGTCGTTAGCGTAAACGGGGTCATGATGACCACCTATGCCGTGAGCCTGCCGACCAAGAAATGGTCCGAAGAGATTCGTCAAGCGTGCAATGACAAAGTTAAAGATTGGCTCAATCGCCAATTTCCAGCAGACCGCATGCCCGCAAACATGCGCATCCGTGTAAGGCAATCACCTGATGATGAAGTCTTTCGCGCCGAAATTTCCGAGACTTTTAAGGCAACGGGGTCTGGGCGCACAACCACGATCACCGTTGCGCCACACCGTGGTCAACTGGTTTTCGATGTGCGCATGCGTCACATCACCGGAAAAGATTCTGTCGTGCCCCGCCGGCCAGCCGAGGTTCCGCCAAAGGCACTACTCCAGTTATGCAGCGAGATTTCTCAAAAACTCGAGGTGTACGACGCAGAGCGTCGCATCGCACCAGTTGTTCGAATTGTTGCAACATCCGACGATGGTCAAGCTCTCGGCGCCGATTGTCTGGACGCACTTTCGCGCAGATTGCCGATCATTATTGAATACACGGCAGGAAAAAATATGGAGGCCTCTCTCACTGCGCCACTTGCGCATGATCTGTTGGGAATTGCGCATATCGCACACGTCACCACTCCTGACGCACTCAAGGCATTCAATGCATATTGCGGCGCACAGACACTGAGCGAGCAATACATCACCATCATGTGGCCACAACCAATCAAGCCAACTGTGGTGGCGACATCTCAACCCAAACGCGAGCAAATCGCAGCGATGATTATTGACGCAGCAACGATGCAGCCGGAGTTGCCTATTCAGGCACCACCGCGTGCTGCGTTGGGCCGTCAAGTGCAGAGTCCTGTTGCTACCGATGCAAATATTGGTGCCGACATCGACTCACTCAAGAAAACTATTGATCTCCTGACGAAGCAAATTGATGAGAAGCAATTTCATATTGATCAGCTCGACGAATTGTTGGCCGAATCGGATGAACAAAATGATGCACTCGTAGACGATCTCGATGAACGTGAAACACAAGTTGATGAATTAACAGCAGACAACACTCGCTTGCGCGAAAATATTGATGCGATTATTTTGCAAAAACTTGACCTCGAAGCCGAGCTTGATCGTAAAGCACCAGGCGCAATCCCCCGAACTGTGCTGGACGCTGTGCACAAAGCATCTAAAGAATGTCGAAACCTTGTTTTTTTAAAGTCTTCATTTGAAACCGCCGACGCACTGCAAGGCCCGGATCCGGTGCGCCTCTTGAGCGATCTCAAGAAACTGGAACTGGTTGTGCAGGCCTGGCGGTCAAACAAGTTTTCTTCGAGCGCGGGACTCGGTTCGTATATGCGCGACGAATACAACCTCGACTACGTGCCAAATATTGCGCGCGACACAGCACAAAAACATGCTGCGTATTACACCGTCACATACGAAGGTAAGCCAGTGTTACTTGGTGCACACTTACGCCGCGGCAAAAATCGCTCACTCATTCGTATCTATATGTATGTTGACAATGCCAACAAGACCATCGTTATTGGCAAGATTGACGATCACGGGCCGGATCGCACCAGTTAAATCGGAATTTCATTAACAAGCCCGTAGCATCGGGGCATGAATTCTCCGATCTACAAACTTTCAGACAGCTATATCGATCGCCTTGCAGCGCTCGATCCTGGCGCCGCTACCTATATGGGTATTCCTGGCCACGATCATGAGATGACCGACTTTTCACCAGCAGGTCACGATGCTCGTGCGGCACTCGATCACGATGTGTTGACGCAACTTAATGCACTTGATGCTTCTGCTGATGCAGACCGTTTGGCTGCAGGTGTACTGCGCGAGTCGCTCGAGATGGGCACGCTTGAATACGCAGCGAATGAACATCTCCGATCCATTCGCGTGATCGCAGGTGATGTCGACGCTGGTCGTTCGATCTTTGACTTGATGCCAACCGATACGGCCGAGCAATGGTCGGTAATTGCAGAGCGCTTGTCGCAAGTGCCGCGCGCGTTTGCTGGCATGCGCGAGTCGTGGGCACTCGGTGCGCAACGAGGCGCACTTGGGCAACGCCGACAAGTGCTTGCATCGGCTGAGCAATTGGGTGCTTGGGCAGGCCGCGGCACTGCACCAGCATTCTTTGAACAATTCGTTGAAGGTGCTGCTTCAGTTTCCGGTGCGCCAATCGATCAACTGCGCACAGCAGCAAAGGCTGCTTCAAAGGCACTCGGCGAGACATCCGATTATTTGCGCAACGAATACGCACCGATTGCAGATGCTCACGATGGTGTTGGTGCAGACCGTCATGCCCTCGCGCGACGCCGATTCATGGGCATGAATATTGAGGCCCGCGATGCATATGAGTGGGGCTGGGGCGAAGTAGAACGTCTTGACGCAGAAATGGCACGCGTGGCACAAGAGATCCAGCCAGGTGCATCACTCGCAGAAGTACGCCACCTGCTTGACACCGACCCCGCTCGATCGATTGTTGGTGAAGATGGATTGCGCGATTGGTTGCAAGAAATCATGGACGACGCAATGAAATTCTTGATCGATGAAGATCACTTCTCAATTCCAAAATCTATTCAGCGAGTCGAGGCGATGATTTCTCCTCCTGGTGGCGCCGCGGCAATGTATTACACAGGGCCAAGTGAAGACTTAAGTCGTCCTGGTCGCACATGGTATCCAACCAATGGTCGCACTGTGTTTCCACGTTGGAGTGAGCCAACGACTGCGTACCACGAAGGAGTTCCAGGCCACCACTTGCAAGTTGCAATTGCCACAATCAATTCCGAAAAACTCTCACGTTTTCAGCGCAACACATTTGTTTCTGGTCATGGCGAAGGTTGGGCACTGTATGCCGAGAGACTCATGGACGAGTTCGGCTTCTTCGCCAATCCCGAATATCGCCTTGGTTATTTGTATGCACAGGCATTTCGCGCAGCCCGCGTTGTCATCGACATCGGTATGCATTGTGGATTCACTATTCCTGCATCGTGGCCTTGGCACCCAGGTGAGGCATGGACACCAGAGCTGATGCTCGAATTCTTGAGTGCTCGGTCATCTAGCGATGATGCATTCAATCGCTCTGAAATAAATCGCTATCTAGGCTGGCCTGGTCAGGCTATTTCGTACAAGCTGGGCGAGCGAGTGTGGCTCGATTTGCGCGATGATGCTCGCAAAAAGCACGGCTCTGCTTTTGATTTGCGTAAGTGGCACGCACATGGGCTCGATTTGGGCAATCTTGGTCTCGACTTGCTCAAATCGGAAATGGCTCGCTTCTAACTACGGCACCACGACGTGAAATCCGTCGATGTCTCCTGTGAAGGCGTAGGGGAACTTGAGTCCAACCACTCCTTCCCAATACGCATCGTCGGTAACAATGTAAATGTTCGATGGATCAAGAGTTCCACGTAGAAAACCATCGTGAAGCCTGCCGGCGTATTGGGATGCTTCATCCATATTGATCCGCGAAAAGTACACGGCATTCGTGCCCATCTTGTGTCGCGATGCAAAATCCGCAATCAACATCCACCGATCCGCAAGATCGTTAATCAGCAATGGAAGCGTGACGATGTTCTTATGCGTCTGGGCAAACTCTTCCCAACGGGGGTCCTGCATCGGTGAAACCCATTGTGGTGCATCTGTAAAACGATGACGCACAGTTGTGACGGCTGATGCAGAGTCAACAACCTGAAAAAGTAGACACCCGGCCAATACGATCGTTGCCAACTTCTTATTGAAGACTCTGCATGCAACAACAATGACTACCAAAACCAGCAAATAATACGCCGGCCAGACATAACGGCCGTGTGTGTGAAATGTCTGCGTAAATTGTTTGAACAGCGGGGGAAGCGGATACACAAAAAATGTTCGACGCCCGATGCCTGGCCTAAACGTCATCGAGTATGCGGCAAGAGATGCAACTACTAGAAACAAAATGAGATGTCTACTGCGTGACTCACTTTTCTTTGTGACGAGCTTTTCAATACTGAACTGAATTATGAAAATAGCGAGCAATAAAAACAGTGCCATAGAAAACACTTGAGTCGACATGACAATCCAGCTAGCAGCGATAACCAACGTGGCTCCGATCGCTGCAGCGACTTGAGGAACCTGGTAGTGAGGAAATCTTGCGACAAAATGGCGATAGAGCAAAACTAAAATAACCAGGCTTGCAAGCAAAATTATTCCACAACCCAAAAAGCTGAATCCCTCAACATCGCCCCGCAATTCCTGTTGGTCGGAGAGAAAATGCGACCAAGTTCCCGAGAAAGAAGTTTGTATATCAACCAGTGAGAGCGGCTGCCACCGAAACCAGTACGGAAAACTTGAGTCGGTGACCTCCGTGCTGCCCGTAAACAAATTGGATCCGAGTGCCACATACCCGCCGACAACAAGCGTTACAACTGCTGTAACAGCAACAACCACAGAGTGCTTCACCACGATCGAACGAGATCCACCCTCATGTCGCAAGTGTTGAACCAACTTTGCGATCCAGATGGCTGCAACCATCGGGATGAAATATGCCTGAATCAAAATAGTGCTAGCAAAGAGCAGAGTCCACCACAATGTTTTTAGTTTTGTTGTGAAGTACAGGTTGAATGCACCAAGAATCAAAAAGTGACTAACCAGTGCAATGTGTCCGTACCCGTCGTGGACCAAGCGGTACATGAGTACGGGAGACAGTGCAATGAAAACTGACCCGAGTGCGATCTGAATCTGGTTTGTCAGAAAATGGCCCAGCAAGCGCACCGCAAGATAGGTCTGTAAAACAAAACAGATGAGAATCCAGAGTCCTAAATACTGAAATGTCGCTGGAAGAAGAGAATTAAACGGCTTAATGACAAATGCAGCGAGTGGTATCGAGTCGGTGAAGGCAATGGAGCTCGAAATATCTAGTCCATTCTTCGGATTCAATCCAAGTGGCCATTGGAGTAGCCCAGTATGGCGAAAGAACTCCCACCCCATGTAGTGAGTCGCTGAGTCACCGATCATCAACCAGTCGCGAGATGTTGGGTTAAGAATTCTTCCACCGGTCACGTAGACGAAGATCGATAAACCAATAACTAGCGAATAAATTCGCTGCACTGATTTGCTCTTCAACACTCTCGTATTCTATGGAACAACGACAACCTTTGTGCCAAGCGTGGCCCACCGATAAATAAACAGAGCGTCTTGTGTGCTCGAGCGTAAGCAACCACTTCCCTTAAATGCTCCGAGCTCGTCGACTGTCTGCATCGGCTTGTTATTGCGAACTGGTATTTCATGAAAACCGATGTTTCCACCATTTCGACCGATGGCAAACCGTGTCATAAAACGGAACGTCACACCAGCAAACTCTGGGCTATACGAAGTTGGTGACTTGCTAAAGACACTAAATGTTCCTTTGCCTGGTTGGCCAAGCATGCCAGAAACAGGAAAAGTACGGATTACTTCGTTGTCCGCATTGATGACCCACACACGTTGTTGACGATTGGCGTACACGATGCGCCGACCAGTACCCGACTTGATTGGCACTGGAGCAACTTCAACTAGAACCGTCTCGGTAGTTGTGGTTGCGTCGCTTGACCCCGCGCTGGCCGATGCAACACTCGCGCTTCCCATAATCCAGAATGCGAACACTGCCACCGCAATGACTCGCTTCATTGAGCCTCCGCCAAAATTAAACGCGATGCAGATGCCCCGATTCGGCTTGCTCCAGCATCAATCATCGCTATTGCGTCGGCGTACGTGCGAATACCACCACTTGCCTTCACGCCAATGTTTTCTCCAACAGTTTTTCTCATCAATTGCACATTCGCGATTGAAGCACCACCCGATTTATGAAATCCTGTCGATGTCTTAACGAAGTCAGCACCACCAAGCACCGCAGCGGAGCACACGCCAATAATCTGCTCGTCATTCCACAACGCAGATTCGATAATCACTTTGAGAATGACGCCAGATGGGATGGCCGCACGCACCGCAGACACTTCATCAGTTATTGCCGACCAATTGGCAGTACTCACAAAAGCCAAATTGGTCACCATGTCAATCTCGTTGGCGCCATGTTCACACGCTTGTTGTGCTTCACGACTCTTGACCAAAGGGTTGTGGGCGCCAGATGGAAATCCCACGACAGCAGCGGTTTTGATCGACGATGGCAATAGGCCTTTGGCGAGCGGCAAGAGTGAAGGCGAGATGCAGATTGCCCCAACTTGGAGGTCGATTGCTTCGGCACACAAACGCTCTACATCGGCCATTGTCGCCTCTGGGGCAAGGAGCGTGTGATCAATCATCTGAGCAAGCTTTTGCGCGTCCATTACCTACACCTTATTGCCATGTGCGCAATGGGTGCATTGCAGACTACGGTTCTTGGCGACATGGCTACGTTGCGATTCAGTTTTGGCACGATGGGTTCGGGCAAAAGCACCCTTGCACTGCAGATTCATCACAATCTGTCGTCGCGTGGCGTGCCTGGTTTATTGCTCACAAAACTCGATCGTGATGGTTCACAAGTCACAAGTCGACTCGGTGTTTCTGCACCTGCAATTGAAATGAGTCCGGGGCTCAACCTTGTCAAACTTGCTCAGTCACATATGCCAATTTCGTTTATCGTCTGCGACGAAGCACAGTTCTACACGCTCGAACAATGCGATCAACTTGCTCAGATTGTTGACGAATTGAATGTTGACGTCTTCGCATTTGGCTTAATCACAGATTTTCGTGGATTGCTTTTTGAGGGAACAAAGCGCATGCTCGAAATCGCCGACCAGCGAGTGGAAATGCAGGTTGAAGCCAGGTGCTGGTGTGGTGAACGTGCCAACAACAATGCTCGCTTAGTTAATGGAAAGATCGTTTACGAAGGTGAAACCGTCGTGGTTGGCGACACCGACAAGACCACAAGTGAGCCTCTCTTCGGCGACGACGTGCGCTACGAGTTGTTGTGTCGTAAGCACTACATTGCTGGCGATATGGGTCCAGCTATTTAGCAACCGATTTTCGTACGTGCGCAAGTTGTATGACCGCCACGACGATCCCAATCCCGACAACGTTGCCAATCAAGTCACTTGCTTGACGTGCTCGCAAATCAGTAAACCACGGTTGAGTAATCTCCACAAAAATTGTCCACATTGCAAGCAATGCAAGTGCAACTAATCGTTTTCGGTTTGTCGTCCATGCAATAGCTACAAGCACTGCACATGCCCCCCAAATGACTGCATGCAAGTCGGCGTCACCTGTTGGCCGATTATTCATCACCGATGTAGTTGCATCGTGATTTACGCGCATAAAAAAGTTGACGATGTTTGTCCACCACCTGATTGCTGTGTCCGACCACATCAACGAGGTTGCGCAGACGATGGCGATAAAAGAAATGATTTTTTGCAATCGCTGCACTACTACCCCAAACGGACAGCGCGCTTTACTGGGCGATCCCAACCAGGTTGCCCTGTTGGTTTTGGGCTTGGCCATAAGCCAGGGCCCATCTCGACCATGCCGTGATGCGCGCCATATTCGCCGAGCAAGTTAAGGAACGGATCTGCTGGAAACGCTTCGGCTCCACGAACACCGGTGTTTTTCCAACTGCCGTTACTCAACAGTTCAAGTGCGACCACTGGACAGATTGCGGTTTGCCACAACACTGCTTGTGAACCCCAGTCGCGCATTGTGGTCTCGTTGTCAGCAACGTGATACAGATACAGCTCGCGTGGTTTGCCGTCGTAGGTGCCGCGTACCCATGTGCCGGCACAGGTTTTTCCGTGCATTAAGTGACCAAGTTTTGCTGGGTTTGGCAACACTGCTGCCAGCACGTCACGAGGCGATACCGAAACGTCGCCCACTCGTACATGCTCTTTACTGTCGAGGCCCAAGTACGCAAACGTCTTCAGCCAGTCAATGAACTCGGCGCCAAGGCTGTATTTAAATGTGACACGTTTGCAATCAATCTCGCGAGGAATCAACAACACTTCTTCGTGTTCTACGTTGACGCACTCATATGGCCCGATGCCTGCTGGAAAGTGAAACACTTCGGGTTCGCTAAAGCAGTCAGTGGTGTACAAACCGCGCTCTGCTTCCCACACGATTGGCGGATTGAGACATTCTTCGATTGTTGTCCAGATAGAAAACGTCGGCGCAAAGTCGAGGCCATCAATTGACAGGTTTGATCCATCGCGCACACCTATTTCGTCGATCGTGTCAAACAGGTTGTCTGCGGCGTAGCGAGCAAACACGTCACTGAGTCCTGGCTCAACACCCATGCCAACGAGCGCCAAAATATTGCGCTCGCGCCACTTGGCATCGTCGTCTAGTTGGCTCTTGCCCAACGGCTCGCCCACTTCTTCATAAGGGTTCGTTG